>NZ_VRUT01000247.1:0-4547 GCF_008039465.1 Methylobacterium sp. WL120
ACCCAAACCTTTCCCCTCCCCAAGCGAAAACCCCGGAGAACGACCATGAAGATCCTGATGGTGCTGACCTCGCACAACCGCCTCGGCGACACCGGCCGGAAGACCGGCTTCTGGCTGGAGGAGTTCGCGGCCCCCTACTACGTGTTCAAGGATGCCGGCGCGGAGATGGTGGTGGTCTCGCCCCAGGGCGGCCGCCCGCCCCTCGACCCGAAGAGCGCCGAGCCGGACTTCCAGACCGACACGACGCGCCGCTTCGAAGCCGACGCGGCGGCCATGGCGGTGCTGGACGAGACCGGCCGCCTCGACGCCGTCGGCCACGAAAGCTTCGACGCGGTGTTCTACCCCGGCGGCCACGGGCCCCTGTGGGACCTCGCCGAGGACCCGGCCTCGATCAAGCTGATCGAGACGACGCTGGCGGCCGGCAAGCCCGTGGCCCTGGTCTGCCACGCCCCCGGCGTCCTGCGCCACGCCAAGGCGCCCGACGGGAAGCCACTGGTCGACGGCCGCAAGGTCACCGGCTTCACCAACACCGAGGAGGAGGCCGTCGGCCTCACGGAGGTGGTGCCGTTCCTGGTCGAGGACGAGCTCGTGCGGAACGGCGGCCTCTACGCCAAGGGCGCCGACTGGGGACCCTTCGTCGTGGCGGACGGCCTGCTCGTCACCGGCCAGAACCCGGCCTCCTCAGGCCCCGCCGCCGAGCGTCTCGTCGCCCACCTCGCCAACCGCTGAGGTCGCGGGCGCCCTCGACGGGCGCCCGCTCATGATCGCCGCCGGCCCGAGCCGGGGCGATCCGCCCGCATCGCGAACCCGAAGGATTCCCGCCCATGACCCAGCCCATGACCCAGCTCACCACCCCCTCCACGACACAGGACGTCGTCTTCTCGGACGCGACCCGGCTCGCCGAATTGATCCGCACTCGGCAGCTCTCGCCGGTCGAAGTCGTGCAGGCGCATCTCGACCGGATCGCGGCGGTCGACCCCCAGATCAACGCCATCGTCACCGTCGCGGACGGCGCGCTCGCTGCCGCGAAGGAGGCGGAGGCGGCAGTGATGGCGGGGCGGGAGCTCGGGCCGCTTCATGGGGTGCCGTTCACCGTGAAGGATTCGATCGACACGGCGGGCGTCATGACCCAGCGCGGCTCGCCGATCTTCAAGGGCCGCACGCCCGAGGCCGACGCGACCAGCGTGGCGCGCCTGAAGCAGGCCGGCGGCATCCTGCTGGCCAAGACCAACCTCCCCGAATTCTCCTACTGGATCGAGAGCGACAACCTGCTCTCGGGCCGCTCGAACAACCCCTGGGACCTGACGCGCACGCCGGGCGGATCGAGCGGCGGCGAGTCGGCGGCCATCGCGGCCGGCATGTCGCCCCTGGGGCTGGGCACCGACCTCGCCATCTCGGTCCGGGGACCGGCCGCGCAGACCGGGATCGTCTCGCTCAAAGGCACCCACGGGCGCGTGCCGATGACCGGCATCTGGCCACGGGCGCCGCGCCGCTTCTGGCACGTCGGCCCGATGGCGCGCTCGATCCGCGACCTCGCGCTGGCCTTCTCGCTGCTTGCCGGCCCCGACGGCGAGGACGGCTACGCCAGCCGGTTCGAGGCCGGCGCGGCGCCCGCACCGGACCGTCCGCTGCGGGTGGGCTGGCTGGTCGAGCCCGGCTTCGGGCCGGTCGATTCCGAGGTCGCGGCGACCGTGCGGGCGGCGGCCGAGGCGCTGGCGAGCCTCGGTCACACGGTGGAGGCCGTGCGCATCCCGGCGCTGGAGCGCGACTTCGCCCTCGACGTGTTCAACAAGCTCCACGTGATGGAGATGAAGCCGGCCTTCCGCGCGGCGACCGCCGGGCACGAAGACCAGATGTACACGATGGCCAGGACCATGCTGTCGCTGCCCGACACCACGATGGCGGAGTACGTCGCGGCCGAGCAGGCGGCGGAGCGGCTCCGCGACGGCTACGCCGCCTACTTCCGCGACCACGACATCCTGCTGACGCCCGTGCTGCCGGTGCCGGCGCACAAGCACGGCATCCAGGAACTCGTCGTCGACGGGAAGACGGTCGACCTGACCTACCTCCAGGGCGCGACGGTGCCGCTGAACGTGACCGGCCTGCCGGGGCTGTCGATGCGGTTCGGAACGAGCCGCGAGGGACTGCCGATCAACGTGCAGGTGGTGGGCAGCTGGCAGGCGGAGGCGACGATCCTGCACGCCGCCGCGCTCCTGGAAGGGGTCAGCCCGGTGCGTGGGCTTCACCCGAGCCTTTAGGCGACCCGCGCGCATCCGGGGCGGGCGCCCCCGCCCTGGACGGGACGCCCCCGGATGCCGACCTACGCCGTCTCGACCGCGCGGACGGTGACCGCCGAGGAGCGGGCTCGCATTGTCGCCATCCATGCGGTCGAGGCGGGGGCACCGCGATGCCTCGTGCAGGTCGTCATCCAGGCGGTCGACCCGGGGTCGATCTTCATCGGCGGCGCGCCGGCCTCGCCCGATCACGTCTGGGTCCGCGTCGCCATCCCCGCGGGCCGGCCCCCGGATCGGAAGGCGCGGTGAGGCGCATCATGGCCGAGACGAGCGCGATCCTCGGCATCGCGGACCACGACGTCTGGGTCGCCATCTCCGAGCATCCCCGCCCACGGCCTCCTGGAATTCGGCACGGTGCTGCGCGAGCCCGGCCAGGAGGATGCTTGGCTCGCATCGCTCCCCGAGCCCTTGCGCGAAAAGCTCCGCCGCATCGCCTGACGCGGAGGCTGCCTAGCCGCCACCGCGCGATTGCGCCAAGCTGCGCCGGAAAGTGGGTCCTTGCATGAAACGCATCCTGTGCGCCGCCGCTCTCGTCCTCGCCCTCGGCACTGCCGCCGAAGCCAAGGTGGTCCGGCTGGAGATCGCGGGCAAGCAGCCCTACGGCAGCTTCGCGGCCGGGGCCTACGAGCGCTGGGACGGGCGGGTCGTCGGCGAGCTGGCGCCGGACGAGGCGGGCATTCCCGATCTCGACAAGGCCGGGCGCAACGCCGCCGGAAAGGTCGAATACGGCGCGCGGATCATCCTGTTCCTGCCGGTCGACCCCGCTGCCGGCAACGGCGCCCTGCTGGTCGATGTGCCCAACCGCGGCAAGGCCTACGCCCACGCGCTCTACAACAGCCCGCGGGCGCTCCCGATGGCGTCGGGCAACCTCGATGCCGGGACAGGCTTCCTGGAGGATCGCGGTTACCGGGTCGCCGAGGTGTACTGGGAGCTCGGCCAGGGCGCCGACCTGCCGTCGTTTACCGACGCGGAGGGACGGCGACGCTTCGTCGAGGGGGTCGGCTTCGCCATCGTGCGGGACGCGGCCGACTTCCTCGCGCACGCCGCCGGGGACGCCGCCGGCACGCCGAACCCGCTCGCCGGCAGCGTGAGCCGCACGCTCGCCGTCGGCAAGTCGCAGGACGGGCGCTTCCTCAAGACCTTCCTGCTGCACGGCTTCAACCGGGCAGAGGGCCGGCGCGTCTTCGACGGGATGCACGTCTTCGTCTCGGGCGCCGGGCTGCTGCCGATCCTGCGCTCGGGGCTAGGGCCCGGATCGAGCGCCGACGGCGCGCCGAACTTCGCCGACCCGGAGTTTCCCGGCGTCCACGACGGGCCGCTGACCGTCGGCGCGATCGTCGCCGCGGCCGAGGCGCGGGGAGAGGTGCCGCCCAAGGCGATGCTGCTCAATTCCACCGTGGACTATGCGTCGCTGCGCGCCTCGCTGGGCCGCACCGGCGCCTCGGGCACCGCCGACCTCGCCCTGCCGGGCAACGTCCGGATGTACGACGTGGCCGGCGCCTCGCACGTCACCGTGCTCAAGGCCGAGCCCTGCACCCTGCCGCCGGGCCGGCTCGACTGGGCGCCGGTGGCGCGCGCGACCCTGCAGCGCCTCGACGGATGGGTCGCGCGGAACGAACCTCCGCCCGAGACCCGGCTGATGCCGCTCGAACCGGCCACCGGCGACCCGGCCGTGCTGCAGCCGCCCAAGGCCCTGCCGGACGCGGTGGTGCAGGTGCCGCGACGCGACGCCGACGGCAACCCGCTCGGCGGCGTGCGCCTGCCCGACATCGCCGTGCCGCTCGGCGTCCACGGCCTGCAGAACGCACCGCTCTCCACCTTCACCTGCTCGCTCGTCGGCGCCTACCGGCCATTCGCGCGCAAAGCCGGCGAAGGTGGGCCGCCTTCGCTGACCGAGCGCTACCGAAGCCAGGCCGACTACGTGAACCGCGTGCGCGCCGCCGCCCGGGAGGCCGAGGCCCAGGGCTTCCTGCTGCCGGAGGATGCGGCGGTCGTCGTCAACGCGGCTGCCGAGACCCCGATTTTCGACGCGCAGACCCCGTCGGCGCCGCCGCGCTGATTGCGGCCGGCCGGCCGGGTGCTAGGGTCCGCCGGCATTCGCGCACCGCGCGAATCGCCGGCGCCGCCGCTCGCGGCGCCCGGCGCGACGGGACGAGGACGACCATGCTGGGATCGGGGTTCGGGCGTCGGATCGGGCTTCTGGCCGGGCTCCTGGTCGCGACACCCACTTTGGCGCCCTCTTGGGCTCAGGCG
>NZ_VRUT01000248.1:0-4532 GCF_008039465.1 Methylobacterium sp. WL120
TCGCTGCGCAGCGCCCTGCCGGGCCGCGAGGCACGCATGGCCAACGTCGACGCCGACGGCCGCCCGCTGGCGACCGCCCCGACCCGGACCCTCGACCTGCCCCGCGACAAGCGCAACGAGGCGCGTGCGGCCAATGACGGCCCGCGCCGCATCCGCCGCGACGAGATCGACGGAGAGCCGACCGCCGGCGGTTCGTCGAGCTCGATGGCGCCGGCCCTGACCCCGGGCGGTGGCGTCGGCCTCGGTGGCAAGTTCTAGAGCATTTTCAAGCGAGGTGGATGCCGGCTCGCGTGAAGAGAATGCTTTAACCCGTCACGTTCTAGACGGCCGCCGTCAGCCGCGGGCCGTAATAGTCGTCGAGCCGGCCGCCATAGGCCGGGTCGGCGAAGCCGTCCTCGCCCGGGCCGTGGCTCGGCGCGCCGGCGAGCGTCGCCGGGTCGATGTCGACCACGTAGCCGCTTAGTTCGACGCTGTAGGTCAGCGCCTTCCACGGCAGCGGGTGGTGGTTCTCGCCGAGGCCAAGGAAGCCGCCGAACGCGAGCACCGCGTAGGCGACCTGGCCCGAGACCTTGTCGACCATGAAGTTGTGCACCGTTCCGAGGTGCTTGCCGGCCGCGTCGTAGACCGCCGTGCCCTCGACCTTGTTCGAGGCGATCAGCCGGGCGGTCTCGTCGATGGCCACGCCCTCGCCGGAGGGGTCGAGCTCCATCGAGCCGGGCTTGCGGATGCTGCGCTCGTTGGGAAGTTCCGTCGGCATCGCGATCTCCCTTATCGCAAGGACTGGGTCGCCCGGTGATCCGGGCGTCGGCCTAGGAAAGCCCGGATTCGCGATGGGTTCCGCCGCGTCTCAGCCTTCCGGCCCGGCTTCCGCCTCGGCCCGGCGCAGGGCGACCCGGTTGCGGACGCCGTGGCTGGCAAACAGCATCTCGGCGCCGAAGGCGACCAGGGCCAGGAGCGTGCACAGGATCGCCGCGCCGAACAGCGCGAACAGCACGCCGGCCACGGTGGCGTCGCGGAGCGCGCCGACGAAGAGCGTGAGGACGGCGCCGCAGGTCGAGACGCCCGAGAGCGCCGCCAGCACCACCGCCGCGTCGAGCAGCAGCGCGCGCAACCGCAGGCGGTCGAGCCGGTGGTCGAGGCGCAGGCGCTCCGTCTCGGTCGCGCCGGCGAGCAGGCCTGAGACCCGCTCGGCCTGGTCCGAGACGCGGGCGAGGCGGGCGCCGAAGACGTTGAGCAGGGTCGCGACCCCGGACAGCAGGAACACCGGCGTCAGCGCCACCTGGATGATGTGCGCGATGCCGTCGAGGGTGTTCGGCTCGAGGCTCGACATGGAAGGGGCGTTCCGCGGCGGGAGGACGAAGGCGGGGAGGGCCGTCCTCCGCCGCCTGAAACGTCCGGGCGGCCGGCCGGTTCGCCCGTATCGCGTCTTGCGTGCAAGGCGAAGGACGCGCCTGCGCGCAAGACGTCGATTCCAAGTCTTCGATGCGGGGCGGGCGTCCGACCTCAGACCAGCCCGGCGCCGGGCGGTCGCTCGCAAGCATTCGGCTCGGACGCGATGCCGAGTCCCAGGCCGAGGACCAGGGCGAACGCGGACACGAAGGCGAGGGCGAGGGCGGTGCTGACCATCCTCGGATCTGTCTTCCGATCCGGTGAAGAAAGGGTTTCGCCGCACGAAATCCGGCGCCACGTGTGCCCGCTGGCGTCACACCCTGTGGATGATAACGGGAACTGTTCCTGTTTTCCCTTGGAACGGCAGCGCTAGCCCTTAGTTCTTGCTGCTAGGCTACCCCCTGCTGCGGGGATGTCACGTTCACGCTCGCAGCGAGAACCGGAGGAACCCCCATGGCAACCAAGACGACGGAAAAGGCCGCTCCGAAGGCGGCGAAAGAGACCAAGGACGCCAAGCCCGCGAAGGCCGCGGCCCCCAAGGCGACCAAGGCCGCCGCCGGCGCGAAGCCCAACGCCCTGCAGCAGCCGCTGAAGCCCTCGGCCGACCTCGGCGCCATCGTCGGCACCAACCCGATCCCGCGCGGCGAGGTCGTCAGCAAGGTCTGGGAATACATCAAGAAGCACAATCTCCAGAACCCGGAGAACAAGCGCGAGATCCTCGCCGACGACAAGCTCAAGAAGGTCTTCGGCAAGGACAAGTGCAGCATGTTCGAGATGAACAAGCACCTCGCCGCCCACCTGAAGGCCTGAGCCGGTCGCGCCCCGTCCTCGGCCCGGTCCGGAGACCTCGTTCCCGGATCGTCCCGTGCCGGCGGGCGCCCGAACGGGGCGGCCTCGCGCCGCCCCGCGCGTCGTCCGCCCGCTACGCGATGTTGCGCAGGACGCCACCATCCACCCGGAGCGCCGCGCCGCTGGTCGCGCTCGCTGCCGGGCTGCAGACGTAGGCCACCATGTTGGCCACCTCCTCGACGCTGGCTAGCCGTCCGATCAGCGACGTCGGCCGGTGCTCTGCGACGAACTTCCGGCCGAGCGCATCGAGGTCGGCCTCGCCCGATCCCTTGGCCATCTGCTTCATGAACTCGGCGACGCCCTCCGAAAGGGTCGGGCCGGGCAGCACGCTGTTGACTGTCACGCCGGTGCCGGAGACCGTCTCGGCGAGCCCGCGGGAGACTGCGAGCTGCGCGGTCTTCGTCATCCCGTAATGGACCATCTCGACCGGGATGTTGATGCCGGACTCGCTGGCGATGAACACCACCCGGCCCCAGCCGCGCGCCACCATCCCCGGTGCGTAGGCGCGCGACAGCCGCACGCCGCTCATCACGTTGACGTCGAAGAAGCGCTGCCAGTCCGCGTCCGGAATCTCGAAGAACGGCTTGGGCTCGAAGATCCCGGTGTTGTTGACCAGGATGTCCACGTCCGGCAGCGCTGCCACGAGCGCATCGACGCCCTCGGCCGTCGCCACGTCGCCGACCGCCGCGAAGGGCTCGCCCGCCGGGTTTTCCGCGCGCAGGCGCGCGATCGCCGCCTCGACGCGCTCGGCCGTGCGCCCGTTGATGCCGACGCGGGCGCCCAGCTCGAGCAGCGCTTTGGCGATGCCGTAGCCGATGCCGCCGGTGGAGCCGGTGACGAGGGCGCTGCGGCCCTTCAGGTTCATGTCCATGCTGGTCGATCCCTGTTGTGGATGTCCGTCAACGCGGCCCCCGCGGCCCAGGTGGCATGCAGCCTACCCGGCCCTGCCCCGCCGCAGCACGCTGGCGCAGCCGCCGAACAGCGCGAGCAGCACCGCGCACCACAACGCCGCCGAGACCGCCCGGTCCGACCCGGCGCCGTGGGTGATCCCGAAGATCACCGCCACCATCGCCGCGCCCAGCGACTGGCCGGTGAGCCGGGCGGTCGATTGCATGCCGCTGGCGCCGCCGCTGCGCTCGCGCGGGGCCGAGGTGATGATCACCTTGTTGTTCGGGGTCTGGAACAGGCCGAAGCCGAGGCCGCACAGCGTCAGCCGCCAGACGACGTCGAGGGTCGCGGGCGCGGCCGGCAGCAGCGCCATCGCGGCGATGCCGGACGCCATCAGACCGAGGCCGACGCCCCCGAGCAGGCCCGGCGGGTAACGGTCGGCGAGCCGTCCGGAGATCGGCGCCATCGCCGCGATCGCGATCGGCCACGGCGTCATCAGGAAGCCGGTCTGCGTGCCCGAGAGGTGCAACACGTCCTGGAAGTAGAAGGGCAGGGCGATGTAGGCGCTCATCTGCGCAGCGAACGCGGCGATCGAGGTCGCCATCGACAGCGCGAAGGCCGGGATCCGCAGCAGGTCCACCGGCAGCAGCGGCGCCGGCAGGCGCAGCTGGTACAGCACGAACACCGCGCCGACCGCGATCGCCGCCCCGATCTCGGCGAAGGCGACCATCCGCCCGGCGGGGTCGCCGAGCCGATCGACGCCGACGATCAGCAGGCCGAAGGTCAGCGCGTTCAGCACCGCGCTCAACGCATCGAACCGCGCGCCGCTGCGCGGCGTCGCCGGCAGCGTCCGCGAGGCGACGAAGAGCGCGAGCCCGCCCACCGGCAGGTTGACCAGGAACAGCCAGGGCCAGGACGCCACCGAGAGGATCGCGGCGGCGACCGTCGGGCCGGCCGCCGAGGCGACGGCGACGACGAGCGCGACGTTGCCGACGCCGCGGCCGATCATCCGGTGGGGGTAGATGAAACGCACCAGCGCGATGTTCACGCTCATCACGCCGGCGGCCCCGAGCCCCTGCGCGAGGCGCCCGGCGACGAGGAAGCCGAGGCTCGGCGCGAAGGCGCAGGCGAGAGAGGCCGCCACGAACACCGTGAGCCCGGCGAGGTACACGCGCTTGTAGCCGAGGATGTCGCCGAGCGAGGCGAAGGGCAGGAGAGCAGACGTCACCGCGATCTGGTAGCCGTTGACCACGAAGATCGCCGCGGACGGGTCGACGGCGAGGTCCTTGGCCATCACCGGCAGCGCCACGTTGACGATCGCCCCATCGAGCACCGCCATGGTCATGGCGAGCGACACCGCCGCCATCGCCAGAAGGCGCTCGCGCGGCGGCAGCCCGTCTGACGCC
>NZ_VRUT01000249.1:0-4459 GCF_008039465.1 Methylobacterium sp. WL120
CGCAGCCCGCGACCTGGAGTACCATCGAAGCTGGCGGATCGAGCCGCGTCGAGGTGGGCTGATCTCGAAAAACAGCCCTGACGATCCAAATCGAGCGCCACGCCAGACTTCTGCAGCAGCCTGCTAGAGCATTTTCGAGCGCGGTGGATGCCGGCTGGCGTGAAGAAAGTGCGACCACGCTGTAGGTTAGAGCTTCCTCCGTGATCCAGAGATCACGGAGGAAGCTCTCGCAAGCCATTCATTGCGACAGCGGTCCGACCAAAGCGACGCGGTGGACGAAGCCAACGACGGGCTCCACGGCGGCATGGGCGACAACATCCTCGTCGGCGGCCTCGGCAACACCATCCTGGTCGGCGGCGCGGGACATCGTGCTGGGCTTCAACCAGGGCGCGGGTGACCCTCTGAGCCTGGGCGGCCAGATCGATACGACGAGCACGGCGCAGAACGGGGATGCGCTTCCGACGCTTCCGGGCGGCGGCGGGTCCCGGGCTGTCGAAGTGAGCGAGCAGTGGCGGCGGCGTTTCGGCGGCTTTCCGCAGCGCGGCTCGGCTTGGTGCCGCCGCTTGCATCGTGGGGTCGCCGGCAGGCTTCGTGGTGCCGAGCGAGGTGACGCTGCGTAAAATCGGAAGGCTCCGGAGCGCGGGCGCCGGCATCGGTGCGAGAGCGCAGGCTTGAGCGGTGCTCGCCGCGCCGACGAGGACGGCGAGGATCCCGCTCGGCTCGACCCTGCGGGGGTCTCCGACGACGATGCCGGCAACGCGCGGGATCGCCGCCCGCGGAGCCCGGCGTGCGGCCTCAGCCGTTCATCGGCGCGGGTCGGCGGGGATCGCCCATCGGCCACCCTTCACCGCCCGCCCTTCATCGGCATCAGGCTCTTGGGGTCGACCTCCGGCATCTTCGGCATCTGGTCGAACGGCACGACCGCCATCACGTGGCCGTCCGGCATCCTGATCACGTTGAACGACTTGCCGGTGGCCTTGTCGGTCGCCATCGCGACCATGAGCTGCATCGGCTCGAACGGCGTCACGGCGAAGTCGTGGCCCCAGGCGCCGACGAGACTCGACAGCGACGCCGTGGCCACCCCCGTGCCGGCGAGGAGGGCGACGGCTGGTAGAATCGCGCGCATCATGATGGATCACTCCCGGTTCGATCGACGCGCTTTCGCGGGCCCGGGCCGTGCGGTTACCGAAACCGGATCGTGCCGCGCCGGCACCGTAACCGAGGGTGGACGGCGACCGAAGGATCGGCATGGGGATCAGGGGTTTCGAAGTGGGTTTTCGATGACATCGTCTCCGATGCGGCGCCCCTCGGAGGCGTATCCGGCCGGAACCCCGGCGCGATGAGCGCGCGGCGGGCTGCGTCCTCGCGCGTCGCCGCAGGCGTCGTCGTCCGGCTCGGGCGCTGGGCCGTCGGCGCGTTGCGCACGGCGTCCCGCGTCGCCGCCGCGTCGGCGCTCGCCGCCCTCGGCATCCTGTTCCTGAACTACGTCGTGCTCTCCACGGACAAGGCGCGCGCCTATCGCGACCTCGACCCGAACGTCGCCGAATGCCGCGACGGTCTCGCCCGAGGCTGGACGATCCTGGCCGACACCGGGCGCGAGACCCTGCAGACGGCGATTCCGTCCGACGGCGACGGCTGGGTCGACGCCAGCGACGACGAGGGCGCCGTCGTCGCGGCGGATGCGCGATGGGGGACGCGCCTGCGCTGCGCGCTGCAGCGCCACGTCGTCCCCGCCCGCGCGCCGGGCGGACGCGACCTCGCCTACCATCTCGGCTTCATCGAGTTCCAGGAGGACGGCGAGCCCTACGCGCTGGTCTCCCGAGAAGGGGCCGGCGACGCGGCCATCGACAGCGCGATGCTCCGCCACGCCATGGACGACGAGATGCGGGCCAAGGGCATGCCGGCCACCATGGTCAAGCCGGTGATCACCCAGCTCGACGCCCTGAAGAAGCACCTCGCGCACGGCTCGCACTACGTGATCGCCTTCGTCCACGGCTGGCGCCACGACGCGCGGATCGGCGACGGCAACGTCGCGGACCTGCGCCTCTACGCGGCCCACGCCGCGCGCTTCCTGGCGCAGCGCTGCCCGGACGACCCGAGCGTCTGCGACATGGACGTGACGGCGATCTACGTCGGCTGGCGCGGCGCCCGCGTGGACGAGCGCGGCCTGCGGACCTGGTTCGGCGACGCGGTCGGCGGGTTCTTCGGCGGCCTGTCGGCCGGGGCCACCCTGTTCGACCGCAAGCCCGTGAGCGAGGCGATCGCCCCCGGGGCGATCTCGGCGCTGCGCACGATCGAGACGACGCTGAGCGCGCCGGGCGCGCACAACAAGCTGATCGTGGCCGGGCACAGCCTCGGCGGCAACATGCTCGCCACGGGGCTGCAGGACGACGTCGTCAAGGCGGTGCGCCGCCACCGCTTCGGCGAGACGCTGCCGCCGGTGCTCGGCAACCTCGTGGTCCTGATCAACCCGGCCTCCGAGGCGAGCAAGTGGACCGCGATCCAGCGCGAGGTCTGGTCCCACCTCGCCGACCACGCCGACGCGCACACGCCGGCCTCCGAGGTCGTGCGCGACGACGGCTACTTCCCCGCCGACCAGCGGCCCGTGCTGATGTCGGTCACCGCGGCGCTGGCCTTCCCGGCGGGCGGGCTACGGCCCGGCGACTGCGCCTGGATCGGCCTCGACGTCGCGGACGGCTTTGCCGCCGCCCGCAAGCGCATCCGGAGCCGGCTCGCCGCCACCGACCGCATGTTCGATGCCGGCGTCGACTACGATTGGGCGACGCACGACCTGTTCCCGACCTTCAAGTTCGACTTCCGCCCGGCCGCCGGCTTCCTCGACCGGGTGGCGGCGCGGTTCGAGGGCCGCCCGCCCCGCGGCGAGACCTGCACGCCGGCCGCCCCCGTCGGCCTCGGCGCGGGGCTGGCGACGCTGCCGGTGCGGACCCTGTCGCTGCTCGCCGCGACCTTTCCGTTCCAGAACACCGCGCGGGAGGATTCGCACACCATCGGCAACCTGGACCCGCCGCGCCCGGCGGCCGGGGTGCTCGCCGACGCCCAGCAATCGGCTGCGCCCTTCGGCACCACCCACGAGCTGATGGGCCTCGACGCGCCCGGGCTCGAGCGGCACCACCCCTACGCGACGCTCGCCGACGCGGCGATCGACTGCCCGCGCTCGGACCGTTGGCTGACCCGCGCGCGGCTGGCGCGCGCCGACCGGCGCGGCAACTTCTGGGACAGCACAGACCTCGCGCCCCGCTTTCCGCAAGAGGACAGCCTGCACGAGAACGGGCCGGCCGCGCGCTTCCTGCACGGCCTCCAGCTGACCGGCATCGCGCCGATCACCCGGCCCAACGACCCGTTCTGGAACGTCCGCGCCTTCGACAACGCGCTGTCGCGCCACGACGGCTATCGCCTGTCGTCGTTCATCTGCGCCCTGAACCAGCTCGTGATGGACGACATCACAGACGCGCCCGCCGCGATGAGCGACCACCAGGACGTGCCGGGGCGCTAGACGCTCGCCCGGCTATCGTGCGGGTGGCGCTGCCGGCTCGACGCCCCCCTGCGCCGGCCCGCCTTGTGCGTCAGCCCGCTTTGCTCGCCGTCCAGCGGCCCGAGCAGGCGATCGGGCCGGCGAGCGTCCAGCGCCCCGAACCGGCAGACGCCCGGAGCTGCCCCTCGACGGCGATGCTGGCGAGCCCGCTCTTGATCGAACCGACGATGCGCCCGTCCTCTCCGACGCGGCCCGAGGCGTCGGCCCCGCTGCCGCCGTCGTCGTCGACGACGCCGGCGCGGATGACGATGGGATAGCGGTAGGGGCCGGTGCAGCCGCCATCCTCGACGGTGGCGGAGACGGACCAGCGCCCGTCGAAGCCGGGCTCGGCGGCGGCGGCCGGAGCGATTGCGGCACAGGCCACGGTCAGGGCCAGCGCGGCGAGTTTCGCGGTGAACACGGGGGAGATGGACGACAAGGACGTCGAAAACGGTGACATGGGCTCCTCTTCAAGGCCGGCCCGTCAAGCGGGCGGCTCGGTGTCGTCCGCATCTTGAGCCAGATAGCGGACCATGAGTTCGCCCGTGGCGCGGGCGGCGTAGTCCGCGATCGGCTCGCCGGCACGGGTGGGATGAAGGTCGTCAGGCGCAGGCCGCCGAGGGTCGCCATGAGTCCGCCGCGGGCCATGCCCGATTCGACGGCCTCCGCGATGGCCTGCGCCTCGTAGGCCTGCAGGCCCGCGCTCAGGCGCGGATTCCCGGAACCGCCGGCTCGCCGGGCAGAGGCTCGGGATCGATGACGGGTCCGAGCGGGACGTCGGGGGCGGGCTCCTCGAAGGGTGGCCTGCCTCCTGAAAAGTGGTCCTCCCTGAGGTATGGCTTCGAGCCATGTGGAGGATGTTTTCATGGGACGGAAGAAGCATACGGCTGAAGAGATCGTCGCCAAGCTACGCCAAGTGGATGTTCT
>NZ_VRUT01000024.1:0-40229 GCF_008039465.1 Methylobacterium sp. WL120
GAACCTCGGGGGGGCTGAGGACGGTCTCGGGGACCGCGCCGAGGTCGGACACCACCACCGGCGTGCCCAGCGCCTGGGCCTCGACCGCCGAGCGGCCGAACGCGCGCATGTCGAGGCCAACTTCTCCCTCGCGCGCATGGTCGACGACACGCTGGCGATCTACGCCGGGTTGCTCGGCCGAGCGGGGCCGGCGTGACCGCGCGCCGACGGGAAGTTCTGCTGGGGGGCTTGTCTTTTCGCCCCGGACCTTCACATCACACGAAAGGCTTTCGCGTCGCGGAAGTCGGCATCGTGTCGAGTCGATCCCCGACATGTGTTGACTTGCCGCACGGTTCGGCCAAGGTAAGCTGTCCGGGATAGGCCGGAGCGATCGGTGGTCAGGGTAGCCCGGAACGGGATGCCAGCGGCCGCCGTTTCGTCGTTGCATCAGGAGAACACCGCCATTCGTAGACCAATGAGAGCCATGCCGGCCCCGCAGAAGGACGGGCCTCGCGCCAACCGGGACATCCGCGGCGTGCGCGACGTGCAGCTCATCGACGACACCGGCCTGAACCGGGGCGTCGTCGCCTTCTTCGACGCCTTAGCGCTAGCCGAAGAGGCCGGCCTCGACCTCGTCGAGATCGCGCCGAACTCCGTCCCTCCCGTCTGCAAGCTGCTCGATTACGGCCGCTTCCGCTTCAACGAACAGAAGAAGCAGAACGAGGCCCGCAAGCGGCAGAAGACGGTCGAGGTCAAGGAGATCAAGCTCCGTCCCGGCATCGACAAGCACGACTACGACACCAAGATGAAGTCGGTGCAGCGCTTCTTCGAGGAGGGCGACAAGGTCAAGGTGACCCTGCGCTTCCGCGGTCGTGAGATGGCGCACCAGGACATCGGCCTGCGCCTGCTCGAGCGGGTGAAGACCGAGACCGCCGAGATCGCCAAGGTGGAAAGCGAGCCGATGCTCGAAGGCCGCCAGATGATCATGATCCTGGCGCCGCGCTGATCCGTTCGCGCGCGTCACGAGATTCCGAAGCGCCGTCTCGCTCAGCGAGGCGGCGCTTTTTTTGTGCGACCCTACCCTGCGTTTCCGGGGCCGTGCATTCCGTGGATCCAGGCTTTCGCCGATCCGGCTCCCGGCCTATCTGCACGGGATGGCCCTGAACCCCGACGAGATCGAACGCTACGCCCGCCACCTGGTGCTGCCGGAGATCGGCGGCCCGGGGCAGGGCCGGCTGAAGGCGGCGCGGGTGCTTGTGGTGGGCGCCGGCGGCCTCGGCGCGCCGCTGATCCAGTATCTCGCCGCCGCCGGAATCGGCACGATCGGCATCGTCGACGACGACACGGTGTCGCTCTCCAACCTGCAGCGCCAGATCATCCACGGCACGCCGGACGTCGGGCGGCCGAAGGTCGAGAGCGCGGCGGACGCCGTCGCCCGGCTCAACCCGCACGTCGCGGTGGTCGCGCATCCGATTCGGATCGACGCCGCGTCGGCCGAGGCGCTGGCCGCCGACTACGACGTGGTCGCCGACGGCTCGGACAACTTCGCCACGCGGTACGCGGTCTCGGATGCCTGCTACCGGGCGCGCCGGCCCCTCGTCACCGCCGCGCTCGGCCGTTTCGACGGCACGCTGACCACGATCCGCGCCCACGAGACCGGGTCGGACGGCCGCCCGAACCCGACCTATCGCTGCCTCTTTCCGAACCCGCCGCCGCCCGGAACCGTCCCGCCCTGCGCCGAGGCCGGGGTGCTCGGGGCGCTCGCCGGCGTGATGGGCTCGTTGATGGCGATGGAGGTGATCCGCGCGGTGACGGATTTCGGCGAACCGCTGGTCGGCCGCCTGCTGATGGTCGACGCCCGCGCGATGCGGTTCGAGACCCTGGGCTACGCCTTTGACGAGGCGAACCCGCTCAGCGGTTCGGGATCTTCCCGAGAAGGCTGACGATCTCGCTCATGTCCGGCTGGTCCGCCTTGCCGAGGCAGCACTTCTTGAACTTCTTGCCGCTGCCGCACGGGCACGGATCGTTGCGCCCGACATCCTTGAACGGGTTGACCGCCGGCATGCCGTAGCCCTCGCGGGTCCAGGCGAGCTGGGTGATCGGGTCGTCCAAGTAGCCATGGTTCCACGGGTCGAGGCGCTCGCGGTCGTCCGGCTTGCGCTCGGCCTCGCGCAGGGTCTCCTTGAACCACGCGGCGTCGCTGAATTCGTCGGTGATGCGCTTGTCGCGCCGCGCCGCCTCGGCCCGCGGGGCGAGCTCGCGCAAGCCGAGGAAGGCGATCGCCTCCTCCCAGCCGATCCAGCCCATGCCGTCCTCGACGGCCGCCTTCGCGTCGTCGAAGCGGACCAGCAGGTCGCGCATGGCGCCGCGGTCGATCCGGCCCTCGATCGTGAGGTAGACGCAGGCGCCGAGCAGGGCCTGGCGCACGGCGTCGTCGACGGTGCTGTCGAGGACGAGCGCGAAGAGCGGGTCGGTCCGGCCGTCGAACAGGCTCGCCACCATCCGCGCGAGCGTCGTGGTGACGGCGTCGCCCAGGATCGCGTCGACGGTCTCCTCGTCCTGCTTGAGGAAGCGCAGGAGCGGGTCGAGCAGCCGCGCGTCGCGGGCGTGGGCCAGCACGTGCACACCCCAGAACAGCAGGTTCTCCTGCTCGGGCGTCAGCTCCGCGCCGGCGCCCGCCTCGGAGAGCAGGCGCAGGGTCTCGCCGGCGACGAGGTCCGGCTCGGCGAGCGCGCGCCGCAGCAGCGGCTCGGGCAAGGTCTCGGCCAGGGACAGCGCCTGACACAGGGATTCGGCGTCGGTCATGATCGGGGTCGCCTCGGTTGGGGTGGGATCAGCCGCGCAAGGTCGCGCCGGTCTTGCGGCCGACCTCGGCGACGATCCGGGCGCTCGCGGCCTCGATCTCGGCGTCGGTCAGCGTCCGCTCCACCGGCTGCAACCGCACCGCGATCGCCACCGACTTCGAGCCTTCCGGCACGCCGGCGCCTTCGTACACGTCGAACACCTCGACGCCGGCGACGAGCTTGCGCTCCGCGCCCGCCGCCGCCTTGACGATCTCGCCGGCGGCGACGTCGCGGCCGACCACGAAGGCGAAGTCGCGCGACACCGGTTGGAAGTCCGAGAGCATCGCGGCGCCCTTGGTCTTGGTCGGCTTCTGCTTCGGCGCCGGGATCGCGTCGAGCACGATCTCGAAGGCCACCAGCGTGCCCTTCAGGTCGAGCGCCTTCATCACCCGGGGGTGCACCTCGCCGAAGGACCCGACCTGGTTCTTCGGGCCGAACTGGAGCGTGCCCGAGCGGCCGGGATGCAGCCAGTCGGCGCCGCCGGCCACGACCTGGAGGCCGCCGGTCGGCACGCCCAACGCCGCGAGCATCGCCAGCGCGTCGGCCTTGGCCTGGAAGGCGTCCACGGTCGGCGCGGTGCCGTCCCAGTGCCGACCGCCGCCGGCGAGGTTCGCCGACCCCCGCCGCACGGCCGCGGCGCGGATGGTCTGCCCCTCCGGCGCGTCGTCGGCGAAGCATTGCCCGACCTCGAACAGGGCCGCGTCTGGGTAGACGCGGTCGGCGTTGCGTTGCGCGGCGCGCAGCAGGCCCGGCACGAGGCTCGGGCGCATGTCGGAGAGCTCCGACGCGATCGGGTTGGCCAGAACGAGGTCGGCGCCGCCGCCGCCGAACAGCACCGCGTCGTCGTGCGGGATGAACGACCACGTCACCGCTTCCATCAGGCCGCGGCTCGCCAGCGCGCGCTTGGCGCGGCGGGTGCGCTTCTGGATCAGGGTCAGCGTCGCGCGCGTGATCCCCGCCAGCGGCGGCAGCGGCTTCGGCTCGATCCGGTCGAGGCCCGCGATGCGGATGATCTCCTCGACGAGGTCGGCGCTGCCCTCCACGTCCGGCCGCCAGGACGGCGGCACCACCCTCACCCGGTCGCCCGTGCCGGAGACCCGGAAGCCGAGGGCTTCGAGCGTCACCGTCATCTCGGCGCGGGACAGGTCGAGCCCGGCGAGGCGACGCACCTCGGACCAGGGGAAGTCGATGGCGTGGTCGCCCTCGGGCATCGCACCCGCGACCGTCGCCTCGGTCGGCGTGCCGCCGCAGAAGTCGAGGACGAGCTGCGTCGCCCGGTCGAGCCCCGTCAGCGTCGAGGCCGGGTCGACGCCGCGTTCGAAGCGGTAGCGGGCGTCGGTGATGACGCCGAGGCGCCGGCCGGTCTGCGCGATGTTGGCCGGATTCCACAGGGCCGATTCGATCAGCACGTCCGTGGTCGCGGCGTCGCAGCCCGAGGCCGCCCCGCCGACGATGCCGGCGACCGACTCGACGCCGTCGTCGTCGGCGATGACGACCATCTCGCCGCCGAGCGCGTGGTCGCGCCCGTCGAGGCCCTTCAGGGTCTCGCCGGCGCGGGCGAGCCGGACGACGACGTCGCCCGCGACCTTCGCGGCGTCGAACACGTGCAGCGGCCGGCCGCGGTCGAAGGTCATGTAGTTGGTGATGTCCACGAGCGCGTTGATCGGGCGCAGCCCGATCGCCCGCAGCCGCGCCTGCATCCAGTCCGGCGATGCACCGTTGGTCACGCCGCGCACGAGGCGCAGCGCGAAGTGCGGGGCGAGGCCGCTCGCCGTCGGCACGTCGAGCGACACCGCGACGGGGCAGGGGCCTTCGCCAAGGATCTGCGGCTCGGCCGAAGATTTCAGGGCGCCGATTCCGGTGGCGGCGAGGTCGCGCGCGATCCCGAGCACCGAGGCGCAATCCGGGCGATTGGGGGTCAGGTTGATCTCGATGACCGGGTCGTCGAGCCCGGCCCAGAGGGCGTAGGGCGTGCCGACCGGCGCGTCCTGGGCCAAGTCGAGGATGCCGTCGTGGTCGTCGCCCAAGCCGAGTTCGGCCCCCGAGCATAGCATGCCGCGGCTCTCGACGCCGCGGATGTTGCCGACGGACAGGGTGATGTCCTTGCCCGGCACGTAGGTGCCGGGCGGCGCGAACACGCTCAGCATGCCCGCCCGCGCGTTCGGCGCGCCGCAGACCACCTGGAGCGGCTTTCCGTCCCCGGCGTCGACGCTGCAGACCCTGAGCCGGTCGGCGTTGGGATGCGGCTCGGCGCTGAGCACCTTGGCGATCACGTAGGGCTTGAGCGCGGAGGCCTTGTCCTCGACGCCCTCGACCTCGAGCCCGATCCGGGTGAGCGTCTCGGCGATCACGTCGAGGGACGCCTCGGTGTCGAGGTGGTCCTTGAGCCAGGAGAGGGTGAATTTCATGGGATTCGAGACGCTTCGGTTCAGGCGGCGCGCTGTCGCGCGATCAGAAGGATGGCGAGTTCCAGACGCTTGGGCGCTTCGAGGCCGCTCGACAGAGAAACGGCTTCCTGCGCATCCGCAATGAGCGTCAACGTCTGGGTTCGGCTGAAAAGGGGTGAGGGAGGAGCGTAATCGGCGGCATGACGCTGCTCCTGCAGGCTGCCGAACAGGAAGGCGACGCGTTCGATCCGCTCGTCGATCTGTCGGGCTTCCCGGCTTCGCAGCTTCTTGAGAACGGGTCCATGATCGAGCGAGCGATAGATCGGCGCCAGGATCGACGCCTTGCTCCATCCGACGAGGGCGTCGGAACAGGTCGCGCACAGGGCGTGGAACACGGCGTGATACGCGCCGCTCACGGCACGCCGCATGCAGGCCTGCCGGAACGTCGGCTGCCCGGGACTTGCGGCGAGCAGTTCGGCCGTCGCGATCAGGTCGGCGACGAGGGGCCCTGGTATCCGGCGAGGCTTCATTCTGCGGCCTGGACGTCGTCCGAATACGGGGGCGGATCGTCAGGGAACGCGTAGATCAGATACGGGAAACGGTGTTCGCCGGCGGCTTCCAGAGCGTGCCCGAGTGCGACCATGGCGTCGCCGGTCACGCCGCCGCCCGTGACGCCTGCGCCGGGCTTGAAGCGCACCGTGATGAAGAGCGCATCCTCGCCTGCGGAGTTGGGACGTGCCTCGACGTGCGCTGCATCGAAACCCGCACCGTGCAACGACGCGCCGAGGACGCGCTGTGCGATCGTCTGGACCTCGAACTCGGTCATCGAAACCTCCCGAGACGTTTACCCCGTCAGCCCGCCGATCAAGCTCGGCACGTCGAGCGGGCGGAAGCCGTAATGCTCGATCCAGCGGATGTCGGCCTCGAAGAACGGCCGCAGGTCCGGCATGCCGTACTTGAGCATGGCGATGCGGTCGATGCCGACGCCGAAGGCGAAGCCCTGGAACTCGTTCGGATCGAGCCCGCAATTGGTCAGCACGTTCGGGTGCACCATGCCGCAACCGAGGATCTCGAGCCAGTCCGTGCCCTCGCCGAAACGGATCTCGCCGCCCTTGCGCGAGCACTGGATGTCGACCTCGGCCGAGGGCTCGGTGAAAGGGAAGAACGAGGGCCGGAAGCGCATCTTCACGGCGTCGACCTCGAAGAACGCCTTGCAGAACTCTTCCAGGACCCATTTCAGGTTGGCGATGTTGGCCGCCTTGTCGATCACCAGCCCCTCGACCTGATGGAACATCGGCGTGTGGGTCTGGTCGGAATCGTGCCGGTAGGTCCGGCCCGGGATGATCACCCGGATCGGCGGCTTTTGCGCCCGCATGGTGCGGATCTGGACCGGCGAGGTGTGCGTGCGCAGCACCTTGCGCTTCCCTTCCGCGTCGGGCGCGAGGAAGAAGGTGTCGTGCATCTCGCGCGCCGGGTGGCCGGGCGGGAAGTTCAGCGCGGTGAAGTTCAGCTCGTCGGTCTCGATGTCCGGGCCTTCGGCGACCGAGAACCCCATGTCGGCGAAGATCGCGGTGATCTCGTCGATGACCTGGCTGATCGGGTGGATGCGCCCGCGGGCCTCCGGCGCCTCGCGCAGGGGCAGCGTCACGTCGATGCGCTCGGCCGCGAGCCGGGCTTCGAGGGCCGCCTCGGCCAGCGCCTCGCGGCGCTGCGCGATTGCGCCCTGCACCCGGTCGCGCAGGCCGTTGATCAGGGGGCCGCGCGCCTTGCGCTCCTCGGGGCTCATGGCGCCGAGGGTCTTCAGCAGTTCGGAGACGCTGCCCTTCTTGCCGAGCGCCGCGACGCGCACGGACTCGAGCGACGCCTCGTCGGCTGCGGACGCGACCTGGGCAAGCAGGTCGCCTTCGAGGGTGTCGAGATCGGTCATCGCGGTCCCATCGCGTGCGGGTCACCGCCCGGCGCAGCGGCGCGGGCTGGCGGACAAGGGGTCTGCGAACATGACGAAGGCGCGGCGCCCCCGAGGGAGCCCCGCGCCTTTCGCCGGTTCGTCGCTCGGATGGGGCTCAGGCCGCCTTGGCGGGCTGCGCGGCCGGCAGCGCGGCCTTGGCCTTCTCGACCACGACGGCGAAGCTCGCCGGCTCGTGGATCGCGAGGTCGGACAGCGCTTTGCGGTCGACGACGATGCCGGACTTCGCCAGGCCGTCGATGAAGCGCGAATAGGTCAGGCCGTGCTCGCGGACGGCGGCGTTCAGGCGCTGGATCCAGAGGGCGCGGAACGTGCGCTTCTTGTTCTTACGATCGCGGTAGGCATACTGCATGCCCTTCTCGACCGCCTGCTTGGCGATCCGGATCGTATTCTTGCGCCGGCCGTAATAGCCACGGGCGGCCTTGAGGACTTTCTTGTGCTTGGCGTGACTGGTCACGCCGCGTTTGACGCGGGCCATGTTGTATCTCCTGGATCGAAAAAAGCAGTCTCGGCGGTCGTGAAGCGCTTACCGGCTGTTGGGCAGGAAGTACTTCTTCACGTTGGCGGCATCGCCCTCGAACAGGGTGGTGGTGCCGCGCAGGTTGCGGATCTGCTTCGTCGTCCGCTTGATCATCCCGTGGCGCTTACCGGCCTGGGCGTACATGACCTTGCCGGTCCCGGTGATCTTGAAGCGCTTCTTGGCGCCCGATTTGGTCTTCAGCTTGGGCATTTGGCTCTCCGCTGCGCGAAACCCCTGCCGTCCGACGATGGCCGGAGGGGTGCGCTCGATGGATGCTTCTGGTGGAGCAGCATGAACCGCCACGGCAGCCCTAACCGGCCGGGCGGTTCCACGCGGGGCGGCTTATGGCAGAAACCGCGCTCCGCTTCAATGCCTTCGCGGATGCCCGGTCGATCCCGACGTTCCCGCCGGAGCGTCCGGAGGCCGGGTCACAGCTTGGCGGTGATGGTGGCGAGCACGGAGAGCGGCGCGCCGGGTGCGTTGTTGAACTGGTTGAACGGCTGCTCGATGTAGCGCCGGTCGGTGAGGTTGCGCGCGTTCAGCGAGAAGCGGGCGTGCTCGTCGAAATCGTAGAACAACGCCGCGTCGAGGCGGGCATAGCCGCCGACGGTGTAGCTGTTGTTCAGGTCGCCCGTGCGCCGCCCGACATAGGTGATGCCGCCGCCGACGGTCCAGCCGCGCAGGAAGCCGTCCTGGAACTGGTAGGTCGACCACAGGCTGGTGCTGAAGCTCGGCACGCCGACGAGGCGGTTGCCCACCGTGAAGGTCGTGTCCTTGGTGATCCGCGCGTCGAGCTGCCCGATGCTGCCGATGACCTTCCAGCCGGGCAGGATCTGGCCGGCCAGATCCGCTTCGACGCCCTGCGAGCGCTGCTCGCCGGTGATCACCGAGAAGCCGGTGTTGGCCGGGTCGGTGGCGGCGACGTTCTGGCGGGTGATGCGGAAGGCGGCCGCGCTCAGGGTCAGGTCCGGCGTGAGGTCGAGGCGGCTTCCGACCTCGATCTGGTCGCCGGTCTCGGGGGCCGGGTTCGAGACGTTGAGGACGTTGGCGGTCTGCGGCTTGAACGAGGTCGTGTAGCTCGCATACAGCGTCAGCGGATCGAACGGCCGGTAGACGAGGCCGACGCGCGGCGAGGTTCCCGACAGCTCCTGGTCCGGCGGCACCGCGCGCGAGGTCGGCGTCCGATTGAAGTAGAACTGCGTTCCGGTGTCGTAGCGGACGCCGAGCAGCAGCTGCAGGCCGTAGCCGAGGTCGACCTGGTCCTGCACGTAGAGGCCGTAGAGGTCGTTGTTCTGCCGGAGGTCGCCCTGCAAGGTCGTGCCGACGACGGCCGAGCCGAAGGTCGGGTTGAGGAAGCCGACCGACGGGAAGCCGGTGCTCTGCGTCGTGTAGGAATGGCGATAGCCGTTCGTATACTCGAACCCGACGAGCACGGTGTTGCGCAGGCCGAACAAATCGAACTTCGCGACCATCTCGGTCTGGCTGTCGATCGAGGCGTAGGCCGAGCGCACGGCGGTCTCCCGGCGTGCCACGATGCTGTTGTTGTTGCTCAGGCCTGTCGCGCGGGTCGCGATCAGGTCGAAAGCGCCGCCCTGGGCGCTGAAGACCTCGCGCAGGGTGACGTTCTCGTTCACGTCGTGCTCGATGCGGAGCAGACCGAAATTCGCCGTGCCGTTGTAGCGGCTGAAGGGCTCGCCGTAGTACCGGCCGATGTCGTCGAGGGGCACGCGCCCGTTCCGGGCGATCAGGCCCTCGTCGTACTGGGTGTCGGTGCGGGTGAACTCGCCGAGGAACGACACGCGGGTGTCGGGCGACGGGTTCCAGGTAAAGGCCGGCGCCACGAAGGTGCGGGAATTGTCGCGGCCGCCGTAGTTGCGGAAGGTCGGGTCGGACTGCCCGGCGAAGCTGATGCGGGCCGCCAGGCCCTCGACGCTCGGGATCGGGCTCGACACCGAGCCCTGCACGCGGCGGAAGCCGAAGCTGCCGCCCTGGATGCTGAGGTCGCCCGAGGGCACCAGGGTCGGCTGGCGGGTGACGACGTTGATCAGGCCCCCCGGCTCGCCGCGGCCGTAGAGCACGGAGGCCGGCCCCTTCAGAACCTCGATGCGCTCCACGTCGGCGAGGTCGCGCTGGACGGTGTAGAAGTTGCTCGCCTGGTTCAGCAGGACGCCGTCGATCGCGTAGGTCTGGGTGGCGAAGCCGCGGATGATGAAGGTCTCGCTCCGGCCCTGCAGGGTACCGCCGGGCTGCACGTTGCTGACGTTCTGCAACGCGTCGGCGAGGCGGACGTCCTGCTGGTCCACCAGCACGTCGCGCGGCACCACCTGGATCGATTGCGGCGTGTCCCGCAACGCCGTGTCGGTGCGGGTGGCGGTGGCCGAGCGTGCGGCGCGATAGCCGGCGACCGGGCCGCCGGCCCGCTCGGCGCCGACGCCGGTGACGCTCAGCTCCGACAGGACGACCTCGTCCGCCGCCGGGGCGGTCTGCGCCTCGGCCGCGGAGGCGAGGACGGCCGTCAGCGCGAGCACAGAGGCCAGCAAGCAACCGGTGGTTTCAGCGCGCCGCCGTCTCGTATCTCCGCCGTCCCGGACCATCGTTCTCGCTCGCGCTCATAGTGTCGGAGGCGATCGGCCCCGCTCGATCCCTTGGCGGATCACGGGCGGTACTTGCAATGATCGGACGAAATAAAGCGACGTATAAGCAAGATCCTTCGCGATGCGTCGCCCAAAGGGCACAACATCGATTTGGAATACTTCAAAACTATGCTTTTTCGATCTTGGTTTCCGCAAACGGCTCGGCTCGGTGTTTTCGGCCGACTTCGGCACCGCACAGGCTGTTCGCGCCGCCGGGTTCGCGTCGGGTCCGCGTCGGGTCCGAACGGGCTTCGAGGATACCGGGGACAAGTCCCGGCGACGCCGACGGAGAGCTGCCTTCGCACCGCACAAGGAACCATAACCTTGGCCGTGGGTTTCGTTCATGTCCCACTCAGCCCGGGTCGGGTTAGATCCCCGAAACGCTGGCTAATCAGGAGACCTTTCGTGCGCATTGCCCAGATCGCCCCGCTCTCGGAAGCCGTACCGCCGAAGTTCTACGGCGGCACCGAGCGCGTCGTCAGCTGGATCACCGAAGAGTTGGTCCGCCAGGGCCACGACGTCACCCTGTTCGCGAGCGGCGATTCCGAGACCTCGGCCAAGCTCGCGGCCTGCACGCCCGAGGGTCTGCGCCTGCTCGGCTACCGCGACCACACCGCGAGCCACCTCGCGATGCTGCATCAGGTCCATCGCCGGGCGCACGAGTTCGATATCCTGCACTTCCACATCGACCTGCTTCAGTACCCGATGTTCGAGGACCTGAACCACAAGTGCATCACCACGATGCACGGTCGCCTCGACGTGCCGGACTTCATGCCGGTCTACAAGACCTTCACCGGGATGCCGCTGGTGTCGATCTCCGACAACCAGCGCGAGCCGATGCCGCCGAACGTCAACTGGCTGTCGACGATCCATCACGGCCTCCCGGCCCAGAACTGCCCCTATTCGCCGGAGGCCAAGGGCGGCTACCTCGCCTTCCTCGGCCGCATCTCCCCCGAGAAGCGCCCCGACCGCGCGATCGAGATGGCGATCCGCTCCGGCACGCCGCTGAAGATCGCCGCCAAGGTCGACAAGGCCGACCAGAAGTACTGGGACGAGGTCATCGAGCCGATGACCCACCACCCGCTGGTCGAGTACATCGGCGAGATCAACGAGGACCAAAAGAAGGAATTCCTCGGCAACGCCCTGGCGCTGGCCTTCCCGATCGACTGGCCGGAGCCCTTCGGCCTCGTCATGATCGAGGCGATGTCGGCCGGCACCCCGGTGATCGCCTTCCGCAACGGCTCCGTTCCGGAGGTCATCGCCGACGGCGTCAGCGGCGTCCTGTGCGAGACCATGGACGACGCGGTCGCCGCGGTCGCCAAGGTCAAGACCATGAGCCGCGCCGGCGTGCGCCGCCACTTCGAGACCGCCTTCACCGCCGAGTGCATGGTCAAGAAGTACGTCGCCGCCTACGAGCAGCTGATTTCCGCCCGCGATTCGGTCATCGCGCTGCCGGGCGCCGCGTCCTTCGCCCCGCATTACGGCGAGATGAACGGCTCGGCCCGTCCGGCGATCTCCATCGCCGCGATGCCGGCCTGATCCCAGACCTCCGGCATCCGGCTTGCTTCGGGCTGGATGCGGATGAGCTGACCGACGCGGACGAGGGTTTTCTCCGTCCGCGCGGCGTCGTACAAACGGCTCAATCAGACGGTCACCAGGGCCGCCGCATCGCACATTCGCGATCCGGCGGCCCTTTCGATTCGCACTCCTGGATGCGCGGAGCAGGTCACGCATGGCGGACACGACGACGGCAAAGGCGCAGCTCGGCGGCGACGGATCGCGGACGGTCGCGCACGGCTTCCAGGATGCCGACGAGGTGCTGCCGCAGTACCACATCGAGGCGCAGACCTCCCTGGTCGACCGGCCGCTGCGCTCGCTGAAGTTCGGCGAGGCCTTCGCGGTGCTCGATTCCTTCGGCGACATCGGCGTGCAGCCGGGGCCGGAGGGGCTGTACTTCCAGGACACGCGCTACCTCTCGCGCCTGCACTTCACCATCGAGGGCCAGCGCCCGCTGATGCTGTCCTCGGTGATGCAGGACGACAACGGCGCGCTCTCCGTCGACATGACGACGCCGGACATCCGCCTCGACGGCGACGACGAGATCACGCTGCCGCGCGAGATCATCGCCATCGAGCGCACCAAGTTCCTGTTCCGCGGCGCCTGCTACGACCGGATCGGCCTGCGCTCCTACGATTCGCGCCACCGGACGCTCCGGATCGAGGTGACGTTCGACGCCGACTACCGCGACCTGTTCGAGGTCCGCGGTACGGCCCGCACCAGCCGCGGCAAGCGCGCCGTGCAGGTCGCGAGCGAGCACGAGGTCCAGTTCCGCTACGTCGGCCTCGACGAGATCGTCCGCACCACCGCCCTGCATTTCGGGCCGAAGCCCAAGCTGCTCGAGCCCGGCCGCGCGGTGTTCGAGGTGACGCTCGCCCCCGAGGGCCGCGCCTCGCTGTTCGTCCGCGTGGTCTGCGAGGCGCACCGCGCGTTCACCAGCGCGCCCTCCGTCGAGAAGACCGGCGAGGACGCCGCCGCCGCGCTTTCGCTGGCCTCTGGCAGCACCGCGGTGAAGCCGCCGAAGGGCCTCTACGAGGGCATGGTCTTCGCTCGCGCCTACCGCGACGCGCGCCGGGACCTGCGCGAGCTGACCGCCGGCATCACCACGATCATCTCGTCGAACGACCAGTTCAACGAGGCCGCCTGCCGCGCCACCGCCGACCTCTACATGCTGGCGAGCCGCACGCCCGAGGGCATCTACCCGTTCGCCGGCATCCCCTGGTACTCCACGGTGTTCGGGCGCGACGGCATCATCACCGCGATGATGGCGCTGTGGATCGACCCGAAATTCGCCAAGGGCGTGCTGCGCTACCTCGCGGTGACGCAGGCCAAGGCGGTGGACCCGGCCGCCGACGCGCAGCCGGGCAAGGTGCTGCACGAGACCCGCCGCGGCGAGATGGCGATGCTCGGCGAGGTGCCGTTCCGGCACTATTACGGCACCATCGACGGCACGCCGCTCTTCGTGATGCTGGCCTCAGAATACTACGCCGTCACCGGCGACCGCGAGACGATCACCCGGATCTGGCCGGCGCTCGAGCTCGCGCTCGCCTGGATGAACGATTACGGCGACCGGGACGGCGACGGCTTCGTCGAATACGCCCGCGACACCGACAAGGGGCTCGAGAACCAGGGCTGGAAGGACAGCCACGACTCGATCTTCCACGACGACGGCCACCTGGCGAAGGGTCCGATCGCGCTGTGCGAAGTCCAGGGCTACGTCTACGCCGCCAAGAACGGCATGGCCAAGCTCGCGGCGATGCTCGGCCACGACGCGATGGCCGAGACCCTGACCCTGGAGGCGGACGCCCTGCGGGATGCGTTCGACGCCGCGTTCTGGAACGAAGAGATCGGCACCTATGCCCTGGCGCTCGACGGCGAGAAGCGGCAATGCGCCGTGCGCTCGTCGAATGCGGGTCACGCCCTGTTCACCGGCATCGCCAAGCCCGAGCGGGCGGCGCAGGTGGCGGCGACGCTGCTGTCGAAGGACGGCTTCAACGGATGGGGCGTGCGCACGATCGCCCGCGGCGAGGCGCGCTACAACCCGATGTCGTACCACAACGGCTCGATCTGGCCGCACGACAACGCGATCATCGCCATGGGGCTCGCCCACTACGACCTCAAGCACGAGGCCGCGCGCATCTTCCAGGGCATGTTCGACACCGCCCTGTACCAGGACCAGAAGCGGCTGCCGGAGCTGTTCTGCGGCTTCATGCGCCGGCGCCAGCGCGGGCCGGTCTCCTATCCGGTGGCCTGCAGCCCGCAGGCCTGGGCCGCGGCGGCGCCGTTCGCGTTCCTCTCGGCCTGCCTCGGCCTGGAGCTCGACCACGCCCGCAATCGCGTCCGCCTGCGCAACCCGATCCTGCCGGCGTTCCTCGACGGCGTCTCGCTCTACAATGTGCGGCTGGGCGAATCGCGGGTGGATCTCCGCTTCCACCGCCACGGCGACGACGTCACCGTCAGCGTAATGCGCCGCGTCGGCGACGCGCAGGTGGTGGTTCTCAAGTAGCTGCGTCGGGCATCTCGGGGGCAGGCATCTCGGGGGCAGGCATCTCGGGTGTAGGCATGTCGGCGTCGGATGTGTCGGCGTCGGGCTTGGCGACAGCCAGCACGACGCCGGCGAAGTCGCCGCGCTGCCATTGGCGCGCGACCGGATAGGCGACGGCCTGCCCCGGGATCGCGAGCGTGACCTCGGCGGGCAGGCGGTGACGGCGCGAGATCGCGAGCTTCGCGCCCGTCGCCGACATGTCGCGGATCACGCAAGGATGGGTCGCCCCGTCGGGGCAGACGATCGTGGCCGGGATCATCACCGCGTTGCGGCGGCCGCCGGAGCGCTTCTCCGACGGCGCCGGCACCAGGCTGAGATGGCTGCCGGCCTTGGCCGGCTCGGACCCCGCCTTCGCGTCCATGCCTCGATGCTCCCCTCGCGTGCGCGACCCGTCGGGCGGCTTTTGTCCCGGACCCATGTTGTCGTAAGCTTCGTTTCTCAAGAAGGATTGAAGATGCAGGCTCCGCGCTCCGGGACTACGCCGTCTTGCGCGAGCAGGCCGACCTGCCCGATCATCCCCGGGCCTCCGGTCGTCGGGCGCCCGGCGTGAGCGCGCAAGCGAGTCCGCTCGATCTGGCGCAGGCGCTGCTCCGCTGCCCCTCGGTGACCCCCGAGGAGGGCGGCGCCCTGGCCCTGCTCGACCGGGTCCTCACCGAGGCCGGGTTCTCCGTCGCGCGTCCGGTCTTCTCCGAGCCCGGCACGCCCGACGTCGAGAACCTCTACGCCCGGATCGGATCGGGCGGCCCGTGCCTGCTGTTCGCCGGCCATACCGACGTGGTCCCCCCCGGCGACGCGGCGGCGTGGCGGAGCGGACCGTTCGACGGTGCGGTCGCCGACGGCATCCTCTACGGGCGCGGCGCCGTCGACATGAAGGGCGGCATCGCCTGCATGCTCGCCGCCGCCCTGCGCTTCCTGCAGGCACGCGGCCCGAATTTTTCCGGGTCGATCGCGTTCCTCGTCACCGGCGACGAGGAGGGGCCGGCGGTGAACGGAACCGTCAAGCTGCTCGATTGGGCGAAGGCCCAGGGCGAGCGCTTCGACCATTGCCTGCTCGGCGAGCCGACGAACCCGAGCACGCTCGGCGAAATGATCAAGATCGGGCGTCGCGGCTCCCTCACGGGCAAGCTCACGGTCCACGGCCGGCAGGGCCACGTCGCCTACCCGCACCGGGCCGAGAACCCGATCCCGGGGATGCTGCGCCTCGCCTCGGCGCTCGCCGACGACCCGCTCGACGGCGGCACCGCGCATTTCGACGCCTCGAACCTCGAATTCACGACGATCGACGTCGGCAACAAAGCCACCAACGTCATCCCGGCGGATGCGCGGGCGGTGTTCAACATCCGCTTCAACGAGGGCTGGGATGCCGAGACGCTCGGCGCCGAGATCCGCCGCCGCCTCGATGCGGCCGCCGGCAACGCCGTCCGCTACACCCTCGACCTCGCGCCCTCGAATTCCCCGGCCTTCCTCACGCGGCCCGACGCCTTCGTCGACCTGGTCTCGGACGCGATCGCGGCCGAGACGGGCCTGCGCCCGACGCTCTCCACGACGGGCGGCACCTCGGACGCGCGCTTCATCAAGGACGCCTGCCCGGTGATCGAGTTCGGCCTCGTCGGCGAGACGATGCACCAGGTCGACGAGTGCGTGCCGGTGGCCGACCTGGAACGGTTGACGGCGATCTACGTGCGGATGCTCGACGCCTACTTCCCAACCGGCGCCTGAGGAAGAGGCTCAGGCGCGCTCGGCCCGAATCCCGCGGCAAATCCAGCCCTTGCGCGACTGATTCCGGCACAGCACCCGGTAGCCGCCGCCGCGGAAGCGGCGGCTCTTCGAGCCGAGCCGGTCGCCGACGGCGATGTAGATCTGTCGCAGGCGTTGCACATGCGGGTCGTCGAGGCGCAACTCGATGCTCGCGCGGACGAGGGCGGCGGTGGCGGCGCGATCCTTCGGGTCGAGGGGCACCAGCGCCTCGCCGAGGATGATGCGCCCGACCTCCAGCAGAAGCGCGTCCTTGGACGGGTCCTTACCGGCGGCGAGCCGTTCGAGGTCGAACAGCGTCCGCACGCCGAGCGGCCACAGCCGCACGATCTTGTCCCGCCCGACGGAGCAGCAGAGCTGCGCCTGCGCGACCCAATCCATGATCTGGTAGACGCCGTAAGGTGTCTCGACGAACAGCATCAGTGGGTTGGCCGCAGCGAGGTTCTGCGTCGAGTGGATGTGGTGGTCGTCGAGCCGGACCCGGATCTCGCTGTCGATGCCGTCGACGATCTCGACCGGGGTGATCTTGAACGCCCGGAAGACCTCTTCTTCCTCGCGCTTGAAGTTCTTCAACTGGTCGCGCTGGATGATGCTGCGCAGGACGACCTCCGGCATGACGCCGGCGACGAAGCAGGCGGTGATGGCCGCGGCCGCCGTCACCGCGGGCGAGACCGGCACCACCAGCGTCACGAGCTGGCTTCCGAACCAGATGATCGAGGTGAAGACGATCGGCCCGAGGACGAAGCTGATGAGGATCTTGTTGGTCTCGTTGGCGATCATGCCCGGGCTGAGGTCGAAGTTCTTGATCGCGCGGTACAGGCTGCGCAAAGCCGTGATGTAGCTGCCGGCGAAGGCTGCGCAGATGCCGAGCAGCCAGACCATGCCGACGCCCGTCGGCGTCGGGTAGCTGAAGCCGCCCCAGCGCAGGCCGCTCGGCTCGGTCATATGCTCGGCGAGCACCGATAGGAGCAGGGACAGGCCGTAGAAGGTCGAGGTCGCCGCGAGGATTCCGAATGGGGCGGAGCCGATGATCCACGCGATCACCGAATAGTCCTCGCGCTTGCCGCGGGTCTCTGCCGCCCAGACCGTGCTCCGCTCGCCCTCCGCCCGGCCGGCCGCCGGGTCCCGGCTTCGGCGGGCGCCGACGAAGTACTTGTATTTCACGAACTCGAATGACGGAATCAGGTTGGTCCCGGCTGGATCACCGATGTCGAACACGGTCGCGAGGTCGGTGATGATCTCCTGGCGGTGCTTCTTGATCGATTCCCGCACGGCGATGAAGATCAGCGGCGAGAAGAACGCGAAGCACGTCGCCAGATAGACGATGATCTGAAACGGGCCTTCCATGGTCGTCGCCCCCCGGGTGCGCAAACAGCGCCCTCCACTTGCCGGGGGATCATCGCTCTTCGTGATAGAAAAGCAATCTCAGATTAATTAAATGCGAGATCTTTAATCTCAGGTCGATAATCGACGCCGACGAAGCACAGCCCGTGGGCGGGGGCCATCGGGCCGCAGCGGCTGCGGTCGCGGGAGGCGAGGATGTCTGCGACGCCGGCCGTGTCGAGGCGGCCGCTGCCGGCGAGCATCAGCGTGCCGACCATGCTGCGGACCTGATGGTGCAGGAACGAGCGCGCGTCGGTCTCGACCACGATCTCCTCCATCGACCCCATCGGCCGGCGGGTCACGTCGAGGCGGTCGAGGGTGCGCATCGGGCTGTTGGCCTGGCACTCGGCGGCGCGGAAGGCGGTGAAGTCGTGCAGGCCGAGGAGGCTCTGCCCGGCCGCATGCATCGCCGCCGCATCGAGCGGCCAGGGCACGTGCCAGACCTGGCCGCGGGTGAAGGTCGGCGGGCTGCGCCGGTCGAGGATGCGGTAGCGATAGTGCCGGCGGATCGCCCAGTGCCGGGCGTTGAACGCCGGGTCGACGACCTCCGCCGAGAGAATCGAGACCGGGACCCGCTTCAGGTGCGCGTTCAGCGCGTCGCGCACCACGTCCGTCCGCCAATCCTTGGACAGGTCGAGATGGGCGACCTGATGCGTCGCGTGCACCCCGGAATCGGTCCGCCCGGCGCAGGTCAGCCCCTGCGTCTCGCCCGAGAACCGCGTCACCGCCGCCTCGATCGCGCCCTGCACGCTCGGATCCTCGGCCTGCCGTTGCCAGCCCCGGAACGGCGCGCCGTCGTACTCGATGACGAGCTTGTAGCGCGGCATCAGGCGGCCGGTTCGGTGCGGCGAGGGGCGGCGCCCTCCACGATCCCGGTCATACCAGGCGCGCCCCGGCTTCGAGCCGCGCGCCCCGCAAGAACTCCGCGCCGCTCGCGGTGCCGCCCTTGCCGGCGCGGCGGATTTCGAGAAGCCGCACGGCGCCCGAGCCGCAGGCGACCGTGCCCTCCGAGTCGAGCAGCGTCCCGGCGGCGGCGGAGCCGGGGGCGACCACGGCCCGCAGCACCTTCACCCGCTCCGCGCCCTTGCCGAGGTCGGCCTCGAAGAAGGCGCCGGGAAACCGGCTGAGACCGTTCACATGCGCCGCGACCGCCGCGGCATCCTGCGCCCAGTCGATCCGCGCCTCGTCGTTGCTGATCTTGCGAGCGTAGAGCACGCCGACCTCGTCCTGCGGCCGGAAGGTCAGGGTCCCGGCCTCGAGCGCCCGCAGAGCCCGCGCCATCAGGTCGGCGCCGAGCGGCATCAGGGCGTCGTGCAGGTCGCCGGTGGTCATGCCGGGCCGGATCGGGATGCGGTCTTCCAGCGCCACCGGCCCGGTGTCGAGCCCGGCTTCCATCCGCATCACGCCGACGCCGCTCGTCGCGTCACCCGCCATCACCGCGCGGTGGATCGGCGCCGCCCCGCGCCAGCGCGGCAGCAGCGAGCCGTGCAGGTTGAGGCAGCCGTGGCGCGGGATGTCGAGGATCGCCTGCGGCAGCAGCATGCCGTAGGCGACGACGACGGCGACGACGGCGCGATGCGCGGAGAAGGTCTCGGCGGCCTCTCGGTCCTTCAGGGTCGAGGGCGTCAGCACCGGAAGCCCGAGCCGGTCCGCCAGCGCGTGGACGGGGGAGGGGCGGAGCGCCATGCCGCGCCCGGCCTTGGCAGGCGCGCGGGTGTAGACCGCCGCGATCGTGTGGCCGTCCTCGGCCAGCCGCGCGAGCGTCGGCACCGCGAAGTCCGGGGTGCCCATGAAGACGACGCGCATGGTTGCTGTCCGCTCAGGCCGCGTCGCGCTTGGCCGCCTTGGTGAACTTCTTCACGATCCGGTCGCGCTTGAGCTTCGACAGGTGATCGATGAACAGCACGCCGTTGAGGTGGTCGATCTCGTGCTGGATGCAGGTCGCGAGCAGGCCCGCCGCCTCGATCTCCTGCACCGCTCCGTCGAGGTCGCGGAAGCGCACGCGCACCTTGTCGGGCCGCGCGACCTCGCCGTAGACCTCGGGGATCGACAGGCAGCCCTCGTCGTAGACGCGCGTCTCCTCCGAGGCCCAGACGATCTCGGGATCGAGGAACACCTGCGGGTTGCGTGACCCCTCCTCATTCGAGGTGTCGATCGTCACCACCCGCTTGGTCACGCCGATCTGGATCGCGGCGAGCCCGACGCCGGGGGCGTCGTACATCGTCTCCAGCATGTCCTCGGCGAGCGTGCGGATCTCCTTCGTCACGGGGCCGACCGGCTCCGACGGCAGACGCAGGCGCGCATCGGGCAGGATCACGAGGGGACGGATCGTCATGGCTCGACCGGGTGGCGGGGCAGGTGAGGGGACAGGCGTGTCGCCGGAATAGGATGCGGGGGGAGGGCGGTCAAATGACGTTGGCGCCCTCCACTTCGGTGCGATTCAGAACGCGGTTCGACTGCGGATCGCCGCGGTGAGCGTGCCCTCGTCGAGGTAGTCGAGCTCGCCGCCGACCGGCACGCCGTGGGCGAGCCGCGTCACCGTCAGGCCGAGCGCCTTGATCGCGTCGGTGACGTAGTGGGCCGTGGTCTGCCCGTCGACGGTGGCGTTCAGCGCGATGATGATCTCGGTCACCTCAGGGTTCGCCGCCCGCTCGGCGAGGCTGGCGATGTTGAGGTGCTCCGGCCGCACGCCGTCGAGGGCCGAGAGCACGCCGCCGAGCACGTGGTAGCGCGCCTGCACCGCGCCGGAGCGCTCCAGCGCCCACAGGTCCGACACGTCCTCGACCACCACCAGCACCGTCGGGTCGCGCTTCGGGTCGCTGCAGATCGTGCACGGGTCGCAGGTGTCGACGTTTCCGCATTCCCGGCAGACGACGATGCGCTCGACCGCGACCCGCATCGCGTCGGCGAGCGGCGCGAGCAGGGTGTCGCGCTTCTTGATGAGCTGCAGGGCGGCCCGCCGCGCGGAGCGGGGGCCGAGGCCCGGCATCCGGGCGAGCAGCTGGATCAGGCGCTCGATCTCGGGGCCGGCGACGGCTTGCGGCATGAAGGGTTCGATCGTCTCGGGACGGATGGGGGGCGTCCCCTCCGATACCCGCCTTCGCGCCCGGGTTGAAGGCGGCTTGCGGTCCCACGCGCCATGCGCGTCGCGATCGGCACCTTACAGGTGTGCCGAGGCCTGACAAAGCGGCCTCCGTCTGTCCTCCTCCCTCCCGGGTCCAGGTTGACGCGATTGCCTTGCCGCCTGATCCAGAACGGGCCGGGAGCGGCGAACCAGCGTGCGGCGGTCCTGTACGACCGCACGGACGCTCCCTTGATCCGGCGCCGCGCGGCCCGGACCAGCGACACGGCGCGAGCAGGGGCCCGGGAGAGAGACCATGAGCGACATCGGCGATCACAACGCGGCCCACGGCGCCGAGGCGATCGGCCTGCGCAACCTGAAGGCCGTGCACTGGAACCTAGAGGCCCCGCGCCTCTACGAGGAATCGCTGGCCCGCGGCGAGAGCCGCCTGGCGCGCGGCGGCGCGCTGGTGGCCACCACCGGCAGCCACACCGGTCGCTCGCCCAAGGACAAGTTCGTGGTCCGCGACGCGAGCACCGAGAACGAGATCTGGTGGGAGAACAACGGCGCGATCACGCCCGACCAGTTCGCCACCCTGCTCGCAGACTTCCAGGCCCACGCCGAAGGCCGCGAGCTGTTCGCGCAGGACCTCTACGGCGGCGCCGACGCAGGCTACCAAGTGAAGGCGCGGGTGTTCTCGGAATTCGCGTGGCACTCCCTGTTCATCCGCAACCTGCTGATCCGGCCAGCCCGCGCCGAGATCGCCGGGTACGTGCCGGACATGACGATCATCGACCTGCCGAGCTTCGAGGCCGACCCGGCCCGCCACGGCTGCCGCTCCAAGACCGTCATCGCCATCGATTTCACGCGCAAGATCGTGCTGATCGGCGGCTCGGCCTATGCCGGCGAGATGAAGAAGTCGGTCTTCACCTACCTGAACTACATCCTGCCGGGCGCGGGCGTGATGCCGATGCACTGCTCGGCCAACGCGGCGCTCGACGCCGAGGGCGGCTCGGCGATCTTCTTCGGGCTGTCGGGCACGGGCAAGACCACGCTCTCGAACGATTCCTCGCGCAAGCTGCTGGGCGACGACGAGCACGGCTGGAGCCCGGAGGGGATCTTCAACTTCGAGGGCGGCTGCTACGCCAAGACCATCCGCCTCTCGCGCAACGCCGAGCCCGAGATCTACGCCACCACCGAGCGCTTCGGCACGGTGATGGAAAACGTGGTGATCGACCCCGAGACGCGGATCCCCGACTTCGACGACGCCTCGCTCACCGAGAACACCCGCTGCGCCTACCCGCTCGACTTCATCGCCAACGCGAGCGACACCGGCCGCGCCGGGCACCCGAAGAACATCGTCATGCTCACCTGCGACGCGTTCGGGGTGATGCCGCCGATCGCCAAGCTCACCGGCGCGGAGGCGATGTACCACTTCCTCTCCGGCTACACCGCCAAGGTCGCGGGCACCGAGCGCGGCCTGACCGGGCCTGAGGCGACGTTCTCGACCTGCTTCGGCGCGCCGTTCATGCCGCGCCACCCGAGCACCTACGGCAACCTGCTGCGCGACCTCATCGCCCGGCACGACGTCGATTGCTGGCTCGTCAACACGGGCTGGACCGGCGGCGGCGTCGGCACCGGTCGGCGTATGCCGATCCGCGTCACCCGCCGGCTGCTCTCGGCGGTTCTCGACGGCTCCCTGTCGAAGACCGAGTTCCGCCGCGACCCGTATTTCGGCTTCGCGGTGCCGGTCTCGGTGCCCGGCGTCGAGCCGCACATCCTCCAGCCGGTCAAGACCTGGGCCAACAAGGCCGCCTTCGCCGAGACCGCGAACCGCCTCGTCGGCATGTTCAAGGAGAACTTCAAGCGCTTCGAGCAGCACGTCGACGACGACGTGCGCGCGGCCGAGCCGAACGCGCAGGCGATGGCGGCCTGAGGTCGGGTCGGGCGGCTCCGTTCGGGGTCGCCCACCCATCCAAACCCGTCATTCCGGAGCTGCGCAGCAGAGCCCGGAATCCAGAGCCGCGACGGGTCCAGGGGCGGCGCCGGAGCTTGCGATCCGGCGAACGCGGCGGCTCTGGCTTCCGGGCTCGCCTTCGGCGACCCGGAATGACGGCGCGGGGGGCGAGGGCGCCTCAGCCTGGCCTGCGCTCGGACAGGAACGTCTTCATCCGCTCCAGCGCGCGCAAGATGTTCTCCCCCGAGTTGGCGTAGGAGAGGCGGATGTAGCCTTCGCCGTGGACGCCGAAATCCGGACCGCCGATGACGGCGACGCCGGCTTGCTCAAGCAGCGACGAGGCCAGGGCCTTGGCCTTCCAGCCGGTGCGGCTCACGTTCGGGAAGGCGTAGAACGCGCCCTTCGGCACGATGCAGGACACGTCCGGCAGGTCGTTGAGGCCGTCGACCACGATCGTGCGGCGCCGATCGAATTCGGCGACCATCTCGGCCACGCAGTCCTGCGACCCGTCCAGCGCGGCGATGCCGGCCCACTGGGTCGCGGCGTTGACGCAGGAATGGGCGTTGACCGCGAGCTTGCGCGCCGCCTCGTAGAGCGGCTTCGGCCAGACCGACCAGCCGAGCCGCCAGCCCGTCATCGCGTACGTCTTCGACGCGCCGTCGAGGTAGATCAGCCGGTCGCGAATCTGTTCGTACCTGAGCAGCGAGTGATGCGCCTCGCCATCGTAGGTCATGGTGCCGTAGATCTCGTCCGACAGGATCGCGACGTCGGGATGGTCGGCGAGACCCTTCGCTAGGGCGTCGATCTCGGCCTTCGGCGTCACGCCGCCCGTGGGGTTCGCCGGCGAGTTGACGATGAGCAGCCGGGTCCGCGGCGTGATCAGCGCAAGGGTCTCCTCGGCCGAGAACGCGAAGCCGTTGGCCTCGCGGATCGGCACCGGCACAGGCGTCGCGCCGGTGAACTCGATCATCGAACGGTAGATCGGGAAACCGGGGTCCGGGTAGAGGATCTCGGCTCCGGGCTCGCCGAACATCAGGATCGCCATGAACATGGTGACCTTGCCCCCGGGCACGATCATCACGCTCTCAGGCGACACCTCGACGCCGTGGCGCCGGTGGATGTCGCGGGACACCGCCTCGCGCAGGGGCAGGATGCCGGTGGCCGGCGTGTAGCCGTGGTGCCCGTCGCGCAGCGCCTGGATGCCGGCCTCGACGACGTGGGCCGGGGTCGGCATGTCGGGCTGGCCGATTCCGAGGTTGATGACGTCGCGTCCCTGAGCGGCGAGCGCGTTGGCACGGGCCAGCACCGCGAAGGCGTTCTCCTCGCCGATGCGTCCGAAGGCCGGAACGATCTGCATCATGGAAACGTCCTCCCGGTTCGCACGGCCGGGCCGTCGAACGTCCGGCCGACCCGCCCCTTACTGAACGGAGCGTCCCGCGTGCACGGAGCGTGCCGCGGCGGGCGAGGCGATCAGTGCTTCGAGCGCTCGGCGAGCTTGCTCGCGCCGAACGACAGCGCGACGGCGATGGCGCCGAGGATCACGAAGGTCTTCACCGAGGCGTAGAACAGGGCCGGCTCGATGCCGGTGTCGGTGTAGAGCACGAGACCGATCGCGGCGAGCGGCAGCGAGATCAGGATGAAGAGCGGAACGAGCGGGTTCATGAACGGCACTCAGGTCGTGCGGGGCGGCGAAGCAACCCACGCGCTTGGACGGATCGCCCGTCCATAGCACCCCGGCGTGGCCGTGGGGACACCCGCCGCACCGTTTTTTTGCCGCGCATCGGGCCGAACCAGCCGCCGGCCTCAGGCCGGCACCCGCACCGTCGCGCGTAAGCCGCCGAGCGGGCTGTCGTGGAGCGAGACGTCGCCGCCATGCGCGCGGGCGATGTCGCGGGCGATCGACAGGCCGAGCCCGGAGCCGCCCGCATCCTGGCGCGCGTCGTCGAGGCGCACGAACGGCTTGAACACCTCCTCGCGGCTTTCGACCGCGATGCCCGGGCCGTCGTCGTCGATCGAAACGAAGAACGCCCGCGCCTCGGCCCGGCCGGAGATCGCCACCGTCTCGCCATAGCGGGCGGCGTTGGCGGCGAGGTTGAACAGGCAGCGCCGAAACGCGTCCGGCCGCACGGTGACGGAGGGCGACCCGGCGAGCTCGAAATCCGAGACCTGGGCGCCCAGGCGTTCCACGTCGGTGCGCAGGTCCTCGAGCAGGGCGCGCATGTCGGTGGGCGCCGCGTTCTCCGCCGAATCGCCACGGGCGAAGGCGAGGTAGCCCTCCAACATGCGGCTCATCTCGTCGACGTCGCGCGAGAGCTCGTCGATCTCCGGGCTCTGGTCGATCAGAGCGAGGGAGAGCCGGAACCGGGTGATGATCGTGCGCAGGTCGTGGCTCACGCCGTTGAGCATCGTCGTACGTTGCTCCATCGCGCGCTCGATGCGGCGCTTCATCTCGATGAAGGCGTGGCCGGCCTGCCGGACCTCGCGGGCGCCGCGGGGGCGGAACTCGATCTCGCGGCCCTTGCCGAACCCCTCCGCCACCGCGGCGAGCCGCAGGATCGGCTTGATCTGGTTGCGCAGGAACAGGATCGCGACGCCGAGCAGCACCATCGACGAGCCGATCATCCACACCAGGAAGATGTGCGAGTTCGAGGCGTAGGCCTGGGAGCGGCGCGCGGTGATGCGCATCACCCCGTCGGGAATCGCGACGCGAATCTCGATCAGGTTCGATCGGCCGACGGTGTCGATCCAGAACGGGCGGCCGATCTGGCGCTTCAGCTCGTCCGACAGCGCCTCGTCGAGGATCGAGAAGAACGGCCGCGGCCCGGGCGGCGGGATCTTGGCGCCCTTCAGGATGTCGAGGTCGAGGTTCAGCCGCTCGCCGGCGATGCGCGAGAGTGTCTCGGCGTCCTTGTCCTGGGGGTAGACCTCGTAGATGTCGATCAGCGCCGCGACGTCGGCCGTGACGGCGGAAGACAGGCGCTTGGTCACCAGCTGCCAGTGCCGCTCCATGAAGGTGTAGGCGATCACCGATTGCAGCAGCACCACCGGCGCGATGATGATGATCAGCGACCGGGCGTAGAGGCCCTTCGGCAGCAGGTCGCCGACGGCGCGCGAGACCCGCTTCCACAGGGTCCGCGGGTTAGCCAGCCGGCGCGAGGCCGAGCGGCGCGCGGGCGCGAGGTCCGGCGCGTTCACGGCGCGCGCCTGTCGGTGGCGAAGGATGTCGGGGCCGGCGGAAGGCGGCGCATCGGGCGGGGGTCCGGGCGAGGCCCCGGGATCGGGACGTCTCGGCCTTATGCCACCCCCGACGCGGCGCTCCAATGCGCGCCTGGTCCCGCGGTCGATCAGGTCGCGGGCGCCGGGCAGCACGAGGCCGCGGTCAGCCCGTCCTCGCGGACCTCGTGGGTGCCGGCCTCGGTGCTGCGGATGCGATAGCCCGGCGCGCCGGCATCGGCCGGCAGCAGGCCGATCACCTCGAAGATGCGGTTGCCGTTGCGGGCCGCCGCGAGGTCGCGGCGGCGGACGAGTTGTCCGAGATGAAACTTGTGGCCCATGTCGTGCCCTCCCACGCTCGCGCTCCCTTACGCATCGCGGGGCGGCTTCGGTTTCGCCTCGGGGATCGGGGATCGCGAGAGCGAGAGGATCGTCCGCTGCGGACGCCCGGACTTCTGGGCGATGTCCTCGTCCTGCGCCGAGATCACCTCGCGAGCCGGATCGTCGCCGTCGAGGCCGCCGAGGATTTCCATCGGGACGCGGCGGTTGGAGGCCTGCGAACCGTCCTCGTAGACCACGTCGAACAGCACGGAGCCCCGCTCCTGCGGCCTTTGCCTGGTGCGCTTACTCATTGCCTGCTTGGGGTTGGGGCCGACGTGAAACGCCGCCCGGGGATGGAACGGCTCCCGGTCCGGAGACGGGGCACGAAACGCCGACCGGTCCGTCCCGCAAGAGCCGCGTGCGGCCGGCAGACGAGGCCGTGGCCGGCACGGAGCGTGAGATGGCGCAGGATCGGGCGTTTGGCAACGCACGGCACGCCCGCGCGCCCTGCAGACGTCGCGCAGACGTGACTCGCTGGCGGTGGTGTCGGTCTGATCAGCCGGCGAGGGACAGCTCGCTCTCGGTCGCGGCGCGCTCGCCGGCCGAGGACTTGATCCGGTAGCCCGGCTCGCCGGTGCGGTCCTCGGGCATCAGGCGGACGATCTCGCAGAGCAGGCCCGACGCGTCGTCCTTCACGGAGCCGAAGCCGCCGCGCGACTGACGGACACGCTGGCCGAGCTTGAACTTGTGGGACATCGAACATCACTCCTGGTCGCCGCGACGCCGGGTATCGAACCCGGGACGGGCGCGACGGATGCGGAGACGGATTCGGCTAGGGCTGGGGGCGCCGGCCCGAACGCCCGCGGGGTGAACCGCTGGCGAAAGGGCCGTCGCCGGGTTTCGGCTCGGCGAGCCGGTCTCGGTCTTACTTGCGGGCGCGGAGCTTGCGGGCGGCGAAGCGGGCGTCGCGCGCCTCCTTCTGCTCGGCGGCGAGGGCGGCCTGGCGCTCGGCCTTCTCGGCGGCGATGCGCAGCACCTCGGCGGCCTCGAACTCGCGCTGGGCCTTCGCCTCGGCGATCCGCTGGACCTCGGCGGCGAGCCGGGCGGCCTCGCGCTCCTTGTTGCGCTCCTCGCGGGCCTCGATCACGGCCTGGCGCTCGGCCTGGCGGGCGACCACGGCGGGATCGTCGGCGGCCGGCCGCGAACGATAGCGCGCCAGCATCGCTTCCCGCGCCTTCGCAGCGGTCTCGAGCCGGTCGGAGAACTGGTTGTCCTTGGATTGATTCACACAAGATCCTTATGCGCCACCGGCCCCATGCCGGATGCGGTCAGACGGGTCGGACCGAGGCGCACAGGTCGTCGCCTGCAGGGCTCGGCGGTGGTCGGCCCCCAGCGCTTGGCTGAAGGCGGTCCGCGGCGAGGTCGCCTCGCCGCGATTCGGTCGCGCCGTTCAGAAACGCGCGAAGCCGTCCCGGGTGGGACGGCTTCGACAACGATCCGAGGCTAACTCGGGTTCAGGCGGCCTGGAGGCTGCCGGCGGACTGCTTGCCGCTGCGACGGTCGGTCTCCATCTCGTAGGAGATCTTCTGGCCCTCGGTCAGGCCGCGCATGCCAGCGCGCTCGACAGCCGAGATGTGCACGAAGACGTCCTTGCCGCCGTCATCCGGCTGGATGAAGCCGAAGCCCTTCTGATCGTTGAACCACTTGACGGTGCCGGTGCTCATAGAAAATTCCGTATCTTATCAGGCGTCATAAGCCGACCGGCGCATGTGAATCAGGCGCCAGATCGCTAATCGTCGAATTGTGGGAGAAAACAGAGCGCGCGCCCATTACGGGCGGAGCGGCCGGATATCTGGCCAGAAGTCGATGTTGTACTTTTTGCACACCCCGCGACATTTTGCAAACACCGACCGGCACGAACACGAAAGCGTGCCCGGCCGAGCGAATTCGCCGCCGCTCGAACCCGCGGCGCGTCGCCCGCGAATCCTCGGAGCGATCACGCGAAAGCGTGCTAGGTTGAAGCCATGCCCGCCACGCGCTCGTGCGGACGGTCTCTTCCTTCGAGGTGGACATGGCGCGCACCCCCGAGACCGGTGATTCCTCGGTCGTCTCGATGGCGGAGTACGACAAGCGCGCCAAGCGCATCGCCGGGAACACCGGCGCGATCGCCGAGGACCTGAAGAAGAGCCGCCAGGCGACGAGCCTGCGCCTGATCGAGACCGCCGAGCGCAAGGCCTCGACCCCGCGCCTGACGCTCGTCGAATCGGGCGACGAGCCGGCTGGCGCGGAGTAGGGCGCCGGAGCATCGTCGAGCGAGGCGGATGCCGGCTCGCGTGGAGACGATGCGACCGCACGGGTGATGCACTACGCGCCGGCCAGGCTCCGGCGCGCGCGGCGGCGCTGCAGGAGGAGGCTGGCGGCGAGCGCCGTGCCGATCACCAGCGCCGAGACCGCCGTCGTCAGGCTTCCCAGCGCATAGATCTCCGGCGTCGTCACCGTGGTGGTGAGCCCCTGGAGTTCGAGCGGCAGGGAGTTGCGCCCGCCGATCGCCTGGCTGGTGCGGGCGAGTTCGTCGAAGGACAGGGTGAAACCGAACAGCGCGACGCCGACCAGTGCGGGGGCCAGGATCGGCACCACGACGTGGCGCAGCGTCTGCGCCCCGGTCGCGCCGAGGTCGCGCGCCGCCTCCTCGTAGGCCGGATCGAACCGGTTGAAGACCGCGAACATGATCAGCAGGCCGAAGGGCAGCGTCCAGGTCAGGTGAGCGCCGAGCGCCGAGCTGTAGAGCCCCATCGCGGTGCCGTGGTCCTGCAGCCAGCCCCAGCCTGTGGCGGCGGCCAGCGCGTTGATCGCGTCGTCGACCAGCCGGAACTCGAGGCCGATCCCGAGGGAGACCACGATCGAGGGCACGATCAGGCTCGCCACCGCGATGGCGAAGAGCGCGTTGGCGCCGCGAAAGCCCTTGCGGAAGGCGAGGCCCGCGAAGAACGCCAGCACGACGGTGAGCACCATCACCACGAAGCCGAGCCGGAGCGAGCGCCCGAACGCCGCCCAGATGTCGACGATGCCGCCGCCGGCCCAGAGCTTGCCGAACCAGTGCGTCGAGACGCCGTTCATCGGGAAGGTCAGCCCGCCCTGCGGACCCTGGAAGCTCAGCGCCAGGATCGTCAGGGTCGGGCCGTAGAGGAACAGCACGTAGAGCGCGAAGAACGCGGCCAGCGCGGCGAAGGCCAGGCCTCGGGGGCGGTCGCTCACGGCTACAGCTCCTTGCGCAGGTCGATCACCCGGGTCAGCCCGAGGATCATCATCAGCACGGCAGCCAGCAGCACCACGGCGTTGGCGGCCGCCGCCGGGAATTGCAGGTACGACATCTGGACCTGGATCACCTTGCCCACGGAGGCGATCTGCTGCCCGCCCATCACGCCCACCGTGACGAAGTCGCCCATCACCAGGGTCAGCACGAAGATCGTGCCGATGGCGATGCCCGGCTTGCACAGGGGGACGACGACGCTCCACAGGGTCTGCCAGCCGGTGGCGCCCGCATCGTAGGCCGCCTCGATCAGCGACCGGTCGATCCGCGCCATGCTGTTGAAGATCGGCACGATCATGAACACCGTGTAGAGGTGGACGAAGGCCAGCGTCACCGAGAAGTCGGAATACAGCAGCCCTTCGATCGGCCGCTCGATCACCCCGAGGCTGCGGAGCGTGTCGTTGACGAGGCCGTTGCGCCCGAGCAGCGGGATCCACGAGATCATGCGGATCACGTTCGAGGTCCAGAACGGGATCGTGCACAGCAGGAACAGCGCCATCTGCACCGTGCGCGAGCGAACGTGGAAGGCGAGGAAGTACGCCACCGGGAACCCGACCATCAGCGTGAAGGCCAGCGTCAGCGCGCAGAACTTCAGGGTCGAGAGGTAGGTCCGCACCGTCGTGCATGGGTCGGCGAGGTTGCCGCACCCCTCGAACACGTCGCGGTAGTTCTGCAGCGTGAAGGCCGGGATGATCTCGTATTCGTTGTACTCCCAGAAGCTGACCATCAGCGTCAGCAGCAGCGGGATCGCGAGGAAGACCACGAACACCAGCGCCATCGGCGCCGCCTGGAGGTAGGGCAGGCGCCGGCGCGGGCGGGCGGGCGTCTCGGTTTGCTCCGTCTTCGCCGGGGCGTCGGCAAGCGCGGGAAGCGCCACGTCGCTCATTGCGAGACCTCCGACCGATGGAGCGCGCGCTCTTCCCTCCCCCCTCTGCGGGGGGAGGGAAGCGGCGTCGCGGATATGGAAAGAACCCGCGTCACGCCGCGATGAACTCGTTCCACTTGCGGACCATGTAGGTGTTCTCGTCCATCACCGCGTTCCAGCACGCCACCGCGCCCATGCGGGCCTCGAAGGAGCCGCCGTCGCGGGTGGCGCCGGCCTTTTCGAGCAGGCCGCCGTCGGGGCCGTGGATGTCCTTCTCGGCCGGCTTGCCCTCCATCCAGTAGGCCCACTCGTAGGGCTCCATCTGGGTCTTGGCGGTCTCGGGAACGGCGGAATAGTAGCCCTGGCGGTTGAGGTAGGCGCCGGCCCAGCCCGAGAGGAACCAGTTGACGAAGTCGTAGGCCGCATCGAGCTTGCGGCCGGTCAGCGTCTTCGGCAGGCCGAAGCCGGTGGCCCAGGCGCGGTAGCCTTCCTTCAGCGGCTGGTAGGTGCAGGCGACGCCCTGCGTCCGCACCTTGGTCACGGCGGGCGACCACATCGACTGGATCACCGTCTCGCCCGACGCCATCAGGTTCACGGATTCGTTGAAGTCCTGCCAGAAGGCGCGGAACTGGCCGGCGCGCTTGGCCTCGATCAGGAGCTTGATCGTGCGGTCGATCTCCGCCTTCGTCATGTTGCCCTTGTCGCCGTAGGTGTAGTCGCCGGTCGCCTCCACCACCATCGCCGCGTCCATGATGCCGATGGAGGGGATGTTGAGGATCGAGGCGCGTCCCTTGAACTCGGGATTCAGGAGCTCCCTCCAGCTGGTGATCGGGCGCTTGATCAGGTCGGGGCGGATGCCCAAGGTGTCGGCGTTGTAGGTGGTCGGGATCAGGGTGATCCACTCCGTCGGCGACGAGGCGAAGGTCTTGCCGGTCTGGCCTTCAAGGTAGAACACCTTCTTCGGCGCGGTGCCCTGGTCGCCGATCGCCTTGCCGGCGATCTCGCCCTTGGTGAAGATCGGCGTGATCTTGTCCGCGTTCTTGATCCGGCGCGCATCCATGCCGAGGATGTTGCCCGAGGGGACGATCTTCTTCAGGCTGAAGAACTCGGTGTCGATCAGATCGAACGAGTTCGGCTGCGTCACCGCCCGCTTGGTGACCTCGTCGGTGACGACCGGGATGTACTCGATCGTGATCCCGAGATCCTCCTTCACCTTGCGGGCGATGTCGCCGGACTGGTTCACGGCGGTGCCGAGATAGCGCAGCGTCACCGGCTCGGCGGCGTGGACGGCGGGAAACCCGGTGATCGGCCCGGCCGCGAGCACGGTGCCTGCCCCCTGGAGCAGCGTGCGCCGCGTGAACTTGATGCCGTTGGTCATCCGCGTGCTTTCCTTAGTCTATGTTGAGCGGTCGCGTCAGGCGTCGAGGCGGTGGGCGGCGTCCGGGTCCCAGCCGAGCGCGACCCGGTCGCCCGGCGCCAGCGGGCGGTCAGCGAAGGTGGCGTCGTCGAGGACCGCGCTCAGGCCGCCCGGCTCGGTCATCCCGTCCGCCTCGAGCGCCACCTGCACGCTGGCGCCCTGGTATTCGACGGCCAGCACGCGGGCCTGCACCGCGCCCGCGCCGGCCTCGGCCCCGAGCCGCATCCGGTCGGCCCGCACCGCGACCTTGCCCTCGGGCAGGGCGATGACGTTGTGGCCGCCGATGAAGCGGGCGACGAAGGCCGAGGCCGGGCGCTCGAAAACGGTCCGCGGGTCGCCCGCCTGCTCGATCTTGCCGCCGTTCATCACCACCACGAGGTCGGACAGCGCCATCGCCTCCTCCTGGCTGTGGGTGACGTGGATGAAGGTGAGCCCGAGTTCCGCCTGGATGCGCTTCAGCTCCACCCGCATCCGCACCCGCAGGAACGGGTCGAGGGCCGAGAGCGGCTCGTCGAGGAGCAGCACCTTCGGGCCGGTGACCAGCGCGCGGGCCAGCGCCACGCGCTGCTGCTGCCCGCCGGAGAGTTGCGCCGGCAGGCGGTCCGCGAGGTGGCCCATCTGCACGAGGTCGAGCATCGCGTCGGCCTTCGTGCGGCGCTCGGCCTTGGCGACCCCGCGCATGCGAAGCGAGAACGCGACGTTGTCGCGGCAGGTGAGGTGCGGGAACAGCGCGTAGCTCTGGAACATCATCGCGGTGCCGCGCTCGGACGGCGGCGCGTCGCCGACGGCGCGCGGGCCGATCACCACCGCGCCGGAGCTGACCGCCTCGTGGCCGCCGATCATCCGCAGGGTCGTGGTCTTGCCGCAGCCGGACGGCCCGAGCAGGCAGCAATAGGCGCCCGACGGGATCTTGAGGTCGATCGCGTCGACGGCGGGCGTCGAGCCGTAGCGCTTCGTCAGCTGGATCAACTCGACGTTCATGCGGGTCCTTCGGTCGGCACGCCCTTCGCGAAAACCGGGGAGCAAGCCGCGGGCCATCACGGGCGCGGCGGCGTCGTAAAAGCGATGCCCGGCCCGTCGCACCGGGCTCCGGCGCATGGAGGCGATGCCCTGCCCGCAGGCGGGCCGGCGCCGGCATGCTTGTGGAGCCGGTCGCTTCGGTCTAACCCTCGCTCCCTCGGACACCCTGCCCGAACACCCTGGATGCGAGACGGCCGGAGACGGCGCGTCGGTCAGCGCCCTCCGCACGCGCGGTGGGTCCGCCGGAGTCCCACGAGTCCCATGCATGTCCCCCGCAGCGACGCCTACGTCCCTCCGAAAACGCCCGGCGCCCGGGTCCTCGTGGTCGAGGCGCGCTTCTACGACGGCCTGTCCGACGACCTGCTCGCCGGGGCGCTCGGCGCCGTCGCGGCGGCGGAGGCCCACGCCACGGTCGCGACCGTGCCGGGCGCGCTGGAGATTCCCGCGACCGTCGCGATCCTGCTCGAGGCGGCCGAGGCGGCCGGCACGCCCTACGACGCCGTCGTGGCGCTCGGCTGCGTCATCCGCGGCGAGACCGGGCATTACGACATCGTCGCAGGCGAGAGCGCGCGGGCCCTGATGGACCTGTCGGTGCGCCTGCGCCTGCCGCTCGGCAACGGCATCCTGACCGTGGAGAACGAGGCGCAGGCCCACGCCCGCGCCCGCGTCTCCGAGATGAACAAGGGCGGCGGCGCGGCCGAGGCTGCCCTCGCGGTGCTCGCGCTCAAGCGCGCGGCCGCCGTCGCACGAGAGCCTGAACCCGCATGACCAAGATCAACCCGCGCACCGGCGCCCGGCTCTCCGTCGTGCAGGCGCTCTACGACATGGAGATTTCCGGCAAGGGCGTCCTCGACGCGCTCGCCGAGTTCGAGACCTTCTGGCTCGGCAAGGAGATCGACGGCGTGGTGCATCCGCCGGCCGAGACCGCCTTCTTCCGCGACCTGCTGCGCGGCGTCGTGGAGGAGCAGCGCGCGATCGATCCGCAGATCGACCAGGCCCTGAGCCAGGGCTGGCCGCTGAAGCGCATCGAGGTCGTGCTGCGCGCCATCCTGCGCGCCGGCACCTACGAGCTGATGTTCCGCCGCGACGTGCCGGCCCGCGCCGCGATCTCGGAATACGTCGACGTGGCCCACAGCTTCTACACCGGCGACGAGCCGGGCATGGTCAACGCCGTGCTCGACAAGGTCGCGCGCCAGACCCGCGCGGCGGAGCTGGCCGGCGCCAAGCAGGGGTGAGCGGCCGGGCGGGCGATCAGGTGATTTCCTCGCGCCCCACCGAGGAGGCGCTGATCGCGCGCTACTTCGCCCCGCTCGCCGGCCCCGGCGCCGACGGCTTGCGCGACGACGCGGCGAGCCTCGCGCCGAGCCCCGGCCACGACCTCGTGCTGACGGCGGACGCGATCGTCTCCGGCATCCACTACTTCCCCGACGACCCGCCGGAATCGCTCGCCCGCAAGGCGCTCGGGGTGAACCTCTCCGACATCGCCGCCAAGGGCGCCGTCCCGCGCGGCTTCCTGCTCACCCTCGCCCTGCCGGCGGACTGGACCGAAGCTTGGCTGGCGCGCTTCGCCGAAGGGCTCGGGCAGGCGAGCCGGGCGTCCGGCTGCCCGCTGCTCGGCGGAGACACGGTGAAATCCGGCGGCCCGCCCTTGATCGGCGTCACCGCGATCGGCGAAGTCCCCACCGGGCGCATCGTGCGCCGCGCCACCGCGCGGGTCGGCGACAGGATCTGCGTCAGCGGTACCATCGGCGACGCAGCGCTCGGCTTGCGGATGCGGCTCGATCCCGATGCCGGCTGGGTCCGCGCGCTCGATGCGCCGGCGCGCGCGCACCTCGCCGACCGCTACCTGCACCCGCAAGCCCGCCTGGGCCTCGCCGACGCGGTCCTGCGCTTCGCGACCGCTTCGATGGACGTGTCGGACGGGTTGGCCGGCGACCTCGCCAAGATGCTGGCCGGCGCCGGCGCGACGGCCGAGATCGACGCAGCGGCGGTGCCGCTGTCCCCGGCGGCCACCCGCGCCATCGCGAGCCGGACGGACCTGTTCGACGTCGCCGTCACCGGCGGCGACGACTACGAGATCCTGTGCACCGTGGCCCCCGATTCCTGCGACGCGTTCCGCGCCGCGGCGGCTGCGGCCGGCGTGCCGGTCTCGGTCGTCGGCACCGTCGGATCAGGCAGCGGACTACCCGGCTTTCGCGATGCCGAGGGCGCCGCGCGCGTTTTCGCGGCGGGCGCGTTCAGCCATTTCTGAAAACGCCTCGGAGATCGTCCGGACTTTGGCGGGCGCGGTCGGCGCGACGGCCACGGGCGGATGGCCGAGCTGGCGCCGCACGTCGTCGATCAGGTGCGTCGCGACGATCGGGGTCCAGCGCGCGAGGTCGGCCTCCTGCACCGCAGCGCCGCCGCGCTCGTCCGCGTCGCTCTGCGCCGGAACCGAGAGCGAGCGCTGCAGCACCTGAAGCAGGGCGTCGTGCAGCGCCGGCGGTTGCATGCTCACGCGCTCCGCAATGAGGAACTGCACGGCGCCCGTCAGCACGTCGATCGTCGCCGCGAGCTTCGCCACCTGATCGCTGCTCATCGTAAAGCACTCTCTCCCTCAATGCAACCAAGAGTAGTAATGCTTGTGGTTAATGCAGGGTTAACGCTGTGCTGAAGCTGCGATCGGCATCCGGGATCGCCAGCCGCCATCGCCTCCACGGCCCAACGACCGGCGACCAGCGCCCTTCCGAAGAACAGAATTCAAAAGTCTATGCTGCAGCGCAGCAAGATCTCTAGGCGCCGATCGAAAGTCGCGTTTGCGCTCGACCGCGAAGTTTGGCAATCAAGTCTGGCACTTCTGCGAAGGAATGCCGAATCCGAGCCGATCGAGGGGACCCTGAGGGTTCGGCTCGACGACGACCAAGCCGACGCCACGCATCACGAGAACCAAGCATCACGAAAACAAGGGACGGGTGCATGACCGCTTTGCTGCTGATCATCCTGGGCGGGCTATGCGCCGTCGCCTACGGAATCGTGACGATCAACGACGTGATCAAACGCGACGCCGGCACGCAGCGGATGCAGGAGATCGCCGCCGCGATCGCCGAGGGCGCGCAGGCCTACCTCAAGCGCCAATACGCCACCATCGGCCTCGTCGGCATCGTGCTCTTCGCAGCGCTCGCCTTCTTCCTCGGAATCAAGGTGGCGGTCGGCTTCCTGATCGGCGCGGTTCTGTCGGGAGCTGCCGGATTCATCGGCATGAATGTCTCGGTGCGCGCCAACGTGCGCACGGCGCAGGCGGCCTCGACCTCGCTCGGCGGCGGCCTCGAGGTCGCGTTCAAGTCCGGCGCCGTCACCGGCATGCTGGTCGCGGGCCTCGCGCTGCTCGGCGTCGCCTTCTACTACCTCTACCTCACCCGCGGGGCGGGCCTCGCGCCGGCCAGCCGCGAAGTCATCGACGCCCTGGTGGCGCTCGGCTTCGGCGCCTCGCTGATCTCGATCTTCGCGCGGCTGGGCGGCGGCATCTTCACCAAGGGCGCCGACGTCGGCGGCGACCTCGTCGGCAAGGTCGAGGCCGGGATCCCGGAGGACGACCCGCGCAACCCGGCCACCATCGCCGACAACGTCGGCGACAACGTCGGCGATTGCGCCGGCATGGCCGCCGACCTGTTCGAGACCTACGCCGTCACGGTCGTCGCCACGATGGTGCTCGCCGCGATCTTCTTCGGCGGCCAGGTCGACGTCGCGGGCCGCAACGTGCTCGAAGCGATGATGATCTATCCGCTGGCCATCGGCTCGTCCTGCATCCTCACCTCGATCGCCGGCACCTACGCCGTGCGGCTCGGGGCCAACCAGTCGATCATGGGGGCGCTGTACAAGGGCCTGATCACCGCGGGCGTGCTGTCGATCGTGGCGATCGCGGCGGTGAACTTCGCCCTGTTCGGCGGCCTGTCCACCAGCTTCACCACCTCCACCGGCGTCAGCTTCACCTCGGGCGGGCTGCTGGGCTGCGCGGTGATCGGCCTCGTGATCACCGCGCTGATCGTGGTGATCACCGAATACTACACCGGCACCAACTTCAGGCCGGTGAAGTCGATCGCCGACGCCTCGGTCACCGGCCACGGCACCAACGTGATCCAGGGCTTGGCCGTCTCTCTCGAATCGACGGCGCTTCCGGCGCTGGTCATCGTCGGCGGCATCATCTCCACCTACGCGCTCGCCGGCCTGTTCGGCATCGCGATCGCGGTCACGGCGATGCTGGCGCTGGCCGGCTTCATCGTGGCGCTCGACGCCTTCGGCCCGGTCACCGACAACGCCGGCGGCATCGCCGAGATGGCGGGGCTGCCCTCCGAGGTCCGGCGCTCGACCGACGCCCTCGACGCCGTCGGCAACACCACCAAGGCCGTCACCAAGGGCTACGCCATCGGCTCGGCGGGCCTCGGCGCGCTGGTGCTGTTTGCCGCCTACACCTCCGACCTCGACTACTTTATCGCCAACGCCAGCGACACGCAGTACCGCTTCTTCAAGGGCGTCACGGTCGATTTCTCGCTGTCCAACCCCTACGTCGTGGTCGGGCTGCTGCTCGGCGGGCTGATCCCGTTCCTGTTCGCCGGCATGGCGATGACGGCGGTGGGGCGTGCCGCGGGCGCCGTGGTCGAGGAGGTCCGCCGCCAGTTCCGCGAGAAGCCGGGCATCATGGCCGGCACCGACCGGCCGGATTACGGCCGCGCCGTCGATATGCTGACCCGCGCCGCGATCCGCGAGATGATCGTGCCGTCGCTGTTGCCGGTGCTGATGCCGATCGTGCTGTTCTTCGCGATCCAGCTCGTCGCCGGCAAGTCGCAGGCCTTCGCCACGGTGGGCGCGAGCCTGCTCGGCGTCATCCTCACCGGCCTCTACGTCGCGATCTCGATGACCTCGGGCGGCGGCGCCTGGGACAACGCCAAGAAGTACATCGAGGACGGGCACCACGGCGGCAAGGGCTCCGACGCCCACAAGGCGGCGGTCACCGGCGACACCGTCGGCGACCCCTACAAGGACACCGCCGGCCCGGCGGTGAACCCGGCGATCAAGATCACCAACATCATCGCGCTGCTGCTGTTGGCGATCCTGGCGCACGCGTGAGGCGTGTCGATTCCCTCCCCTTCTGCGGGGGAGGGAAGGGCACCGTTCAACCGACCTTCCCGATCACTTCGCACCGGAACGCGCCGTAGGCGCCGCGGGCGAGGCGGTCGGCCAGGGCCGGGAGGAACAGGGCGGCTTCCTCGGCGAGCCGCCAGGGCGGGTTGACCACGATCAGGCCGTTGCCGGTGAGCCGCGTGTCGTCGGGCCGATCGATCATCAGGTCGAGGCGGAGCGCCGGGCGGACGAGGGCGCCGTCGAGCACGCCCGCCATACGATCGACGGCGGCGAGGTTCTTGATCGGATACCACGCCAGGAACACGCCGGTCGGCCACTTCGCCACCGCCTTGGCGAGGTGCGCGCCGAGGCGGTCGATCTCGCCCGGCACCTCGTAGGGCGGGTCGATCAGGACGAGGCCGCGGCGCTCGGGCGGCGGGATCATCGCGTTCAGCGCGGTCCAGCCGTCGAGGTGGAGCACCTTGGTGCGGGCGTGTTCGTTGAAGCGCTCGCGCAGCACCGCATGGTCGGCGGGATGGAGCTCGACGAAGACGCCCTGGTCCTCGGCGCGCAGGAACTCGCGGATCAGCGCCGGCGAGCCGGGATAGGTCGTGGCACCGTGGCGCGCCCGGACCGCGGCGACGGCGGCGCGATAGGGCGTCAGCAGGTCCTCGACCGCTTCCGGGAACGGATCGTCGAGACGGCCCCAGCCGTCCAGCCATTCGGCGGTGCGGCCGGCCTCGTCGGCGGTGAGGTCGTAGAAGCCGAGGCCCGCATGGGTGTCGACGGCGCGGAAGGGAGCGGGCTTCAGGCAAAGGTGCGCGAGCACCCGCGTCAGCACGAGGTGCTTGAGCACGTCCGCGAAGTTGCCGGCATGGAAGGCGTGGCGATAGTTCATGTCCGCTGATCAAGCGGATCGCGCGGCCCGGGTCCAGCCGTCCGGCGCGGATTTCACCGCGAGGATCAGCGCGCGGCGCCGACCGTGATCTCGGGCGAGCGGCAATTGCCGCGCGCGACCTCCGGGCAGGAGGCGAAGCCGCGCAGGTCCTTGGTGAAGCAGATCCGCACCTCCTGCAGCTGCCCGCGGGCGCAGGACACCGCCATCATGTCCGGCCGCAGACCCTGGTTCGCGGTCACGAACTGCCGGGCGATCTCGATCGGCGCCAGGCGGCGCTCGGAGCCCGAGGTCTTGAGGTCGTCGGGAATCGTCACCGCCAGGCGTGCGGTCCGCGCGGCGTTGAAGTAGGCGGTCGGGTCGAGGCCGGAGCAGGTGCCGTGCTTGCGCCACTCGTAGCGGGCCAGCCCCTCGCTCGGGTAGACTTGGCCGGCCACCTCCATCGCCTGCGGGGTCGGCGAGCGCTGCACGGCCGAGCAGTTCTGCGGATAGCCGCGGGTGTATTGCGGCCACAGCCCGTGCACCACGAAGCCGAGGCCGCGCCCGGCCGCGCATTGGCGGTCGTCGCGCTGGCCGGCGGTCTCGCAATAGGTCGGCGACCAGGACAGGGCCAGGACGTAGAAGTCGAAGCTGCCGGGCGCGTCGTTGCCGCGGCCGTAGCCGCCGTAATCCTGAGCCTGCGCGCCTGCCGTGAGGAGGCCGGCCGTCAAGGCGGCGGAGCGGGCAGCCGCGATTGCGAGGCCGGCACGCCTCACGGGCGTGCCATGCGGCAGGCGGTGGCGTAGGCGTAGCTCAGGTCGCGGTCGAGGCCGTGGACGCAGAACTCGACGCCCCAGGTCGCGCCGATGATGCCGAGGCTCTCACGCACGGAATAGTCGACCTTGCGGCGGACGCCGTCCGAGGTGGTGGCGGTCGCGCTGCAGAACCGGCGCGGGATGTAGTCGAGGCCCCAGGGCCGCCACGCCGTCCGCTCGATCGTGTCGTAGGACACGATCGTCAGGGACGAGTTCCAGAACTTCGCCTCCTTCTCGGCGAACTGCGTCGAGACCTTCTCCAGCACGCCCGCATCCTGGCAGGCCGGGATGTTCGCGTCGAACGGGAAGGCGCGCTCCTCGGAGGGCTCGATGTCCTCCCGCGCCGAGCGCGCGAAGGCCGGCTGGAGGCAGCCGGCGAGGATGAGGCCGACGCCGACGGCGACCGAGAGAGCGTTCGAGCGCATGGCGGGTGCTTTCCGCGAGGTGTCCTGCATCCGGCGACGTTGGCCCGGGGCACGCTCAAGTCAAGCCGGACGACCTTGGCGGCCACGCTTTCGCGATCCGGTGGGGCGCGCGAGGCACACTCGTCGCTTCCTCGGCGCTTAGTAGATCGGCCCCGACGACAGCCCGGGGGCGGCCAGCGAAAGCGGCTCCTCGAATCCGCCCGCGTCTTCGCCGGGCAGCGCCGCCGCGACGCGCGGGGCGGGTCGTGCCGGCATCGGGCGCGGTGCGGGCGCCGAGGCGTAGGCC
>NZ_VRUT01000250.1:0-4442 GCF_008039465.1 Methylobacterium sp. WL120
GTCCCTCCGGCTCCAGGATGATGTCGCCGGCGATGCCCGCCTGCGCCAACTGCTCGGCCACGATGAAGCGCGACTCGGCCGAGGCGATCACCGCCGGCCGGGCGAAGGTCGCGAGGTCGCTCACCCGCCGGGCGGTCGCCTGGAACGTCGACTCCGACGCGTCCACCAGCCGCGCGAACTGCTTGGGCATGCTCTCGCGCGACATCGGCCACAGCCGCGTGCCCGAGCCGCCGCACAGGATCACGGGGAGAATGCGGGCGGTGCTCATCTGACGACTCCTGTTCCCGGTGCCGCCGGGCGGCGACCCGACCGACGTTCTTCGCGCCGGTCGCGTGACCCGGGCGGTGCCCTCACTCCAACCCGAAGGTCCGCCCCGGGAACCCGGCCGCATCGAAGTAGCGCTGGTCCCCGACCTGCTGGAAGCGCAGCACCGTGGTCAAGCCCGACGGCGACGGTTCCGAGCGCAACGTGCCGGCCTGGGCCTGCGGCACGGGGGCGTCGCTCGTTCCCTCCCGCATCGCCTCCCGCATCGGGCGGCCGATCAGGCGGCCCTTGGCGGGGATCTGGAGCTTGAGCAGGGCGGCGAGAGTCTGCCCGACGTCGGCGTTGCTCACCGGCAGCGCATCGACGAAGCCGGCCTTGAAGCTCGGGCCGATGGCGGCCATGAAGTTGTGGGTGTCGGCCCGGCTGAAGCTGCCGTGCATGCCCTGGCCCTGCTGCAGCGCCGTGTCGGCGACCTCGACGACGCAGGTCTCCGGGTTGGCGCAGCCGGTGCTGTACGAGCGGAAGTTGACGACGATCGCCGGCGTCGGGGTCGCAGCCTCGCCCTTCAGGTTCACAGCCGAGAGCGGCAGCGTGCCGGGAAAGCTGCCGAGCGCGTCGTCGACGAACAGGCCGCTGACGTAGTCCTGCTCCAGGAGCGCCGCGACCGTGCGGGCGGCGAGCGCCTTGTCGCCCTTCGGCAGGTAGACGAGGTCCGAGCCGCCGTTGACCGCGACCACGAGGTCCGGCGCCTTCGGGTCCGGGCCGAGCAGCGCGTTGCCGAGCTTCGGCCGCTGGCCGGCGAGCACCGGTGCGGCGCTCGCGTCGGGCTCGTGCAGCGGCAGGCCGAGGGCCGCGGCGAGGTCGAGCGCCAGGAAGCCCGGCGGCAGCTGCCCGGCGGGCACGCCCGGCAGGGCGGTCTTCGCGGACGGGCTCGTCGCGCTCTCCTTCGAGATGGTCGAGAAGCCGTGGTCGGCCGCGACCACGATGTCGGTCGTGTCGGAAAGGCCGAGCTCGTCGAGCGCCCGGCGCAGCGTCGCGAGGTTGTCGTCTGCGTTGCGGATGCCGGCGAGCGAGGTCGGCCCGTTGATGCCGGGCACGAGCTTGCCGAGGCTGTCGCCGTGGTTGTGCTGGGCGCCGTCCGGGTCGCGCGACCAGAACACCAGCACGAACGGTTTCTCGCGGGCCTTGAACAGCGGCAGCACGACCTTCGTGGCGACCTCGGCGAAGTAGGCCTGCTGGGCGACGTTGGCCACGAGCGTGCCTGGCGTCGTCGCGTCGCCCGCCTTGCCGTTCTCCCCGCGCGAGGGGGCGGCGAGCGGCAGGTTACGGCCGGCCATCAGCCCCTGCATCTCGGCGCTGAACGGGATGCCGCGCGCCGAGCCGGTCTCGTCATCGACGACGATCGTCGGGCCGCCGGTGCGGTCGGTGTGGTCGAAGATCAAGGTCGGCCCGACCTTGCCGATCGCCGCGGTGCTGATCCCGGCCTTGGCGGCGGCGCGCAGCACCGTCTCCTCGTTCATCCAGTCGCCGTTGAAGACGGTGTTCATCTCGCCGAGCACGGCGTCGTTCTCGATGAACGGCGTCACCGTTCCCGCCTGCGCGGCGATCGGCTTGGCGAGGTAGATCGTGTTCGAGAAGTCGCCGGTGTCGCCGAGCTGGTGCCCGGTCGCCATGCCCGAGGCGTTGGCGGTGGTGAAGGTCGGGAACAGCGAATGGCTGTTGGCGAGGTTCACGCCCTGGTCGCGCAGGGCCGCCAGGGCCGGCGTGTTCTCCGGCGTGACCATGCCGGCGCGCAAGCCGTCGGGAACGAACAGGATCACGTTGCGGGGCCGGTCGGCCGCCGCGGCGGCGGTGCCGAGGAGGCCGGCGACGATGACGCCGTTGAGGATCGCGCGCATCGCCGTCGTCTCCTGAAGGGCCGGCCGACTTCCGGCGCGGTGCCGCTTCTCCTCACGTCCGCATGACGCCCGTGTGACGGCGCAGGCCGGCGGGACAGGCGGGCGAGACAAGTTGGGCGGGCCGGAACGCCTGGCCCGCCCGCGATGGGGCGCTTACATCGGCGGGGTCAACCCGTCCTTGCCGACGGCGACCCGGCGGGCGCTCAAGGCGGTGCCGTCGCGGGCGGCCGTGACGAAGGCCTTGGCGCCGGGCTTGAGCACCATCTTGTCGGCGGGCTCGAAGGTCACGACCGGGGTTTCCGGCAGCACGACCACCGTCTGCGCGCCGTCCTTGTAGGTCACGGTGAGGGTGCGCGCGCCGGACGCCGTCGCGCTGCCCGACACGGTGCCGTTGGTCATCGCGCTCTTCACGCGCGGGGCGGGAGCGTCGGCCTTGACCGTCCCGTTCGTCATGGCGCTCTTCACCCGCGTCCCGCCGGCGGTGGCATCGGGGATCGTGTCCCAGCCGTAATGGCCCTCGCCGGTGCCGCGCATGGCTTCGGGGAACAGCAGGACCTCGATCGCGGTGCGCGGGTTCTCGCCCTTGGTGGCGGTGCCGACGAAGGTGCCCTCCTTCACGTCGTCGAGGCTGGCCTTCACCACCGAGACGAACTTCGTGTCGTCGCCGAGCGCGATCGTCTCCGACACGCCGTCGATGGTCTTCAGGGTGATCGCGCCCGGCGCGACCGCCTCGATCGTGCCGCGCAGGCGCTCGACGACCGGGGCGGCCTGGGCGCCGCCGACCGAGAGGAGGCCGGCGAGGGCGAGAAGCGGGAGGCGTGTCATGAGGGGCCTGTCGTTTAGGAGGGCCTGACGGTCCGGCACGATCGTGCGGGAGCCTGCGGCCGTGGCGCGTCCGCTACCATGCCGGCGCCGGGCCCGGCACCCGCCGGCCGGCGCGGCCATCCGCCTCGCCGGGGCTCGCCCGCGGGACCTTGCCGGGAAACCTTTCCGGCCGATCTGGTGTTCGAACCGACGGGCCTCTCGCCCGCTCCACCACCGGACAGGCATGCAGATCCACCTCGACGCGGTCGGCGGCATGGCCGGCGACATGTTCGTCGCCGCCCTCCTCGACGCCTTCCCCGAGCACGCCGAGGGCGTGTCGGCAAGCGTGCGCGCCGCGAGCCGGGCGGGCGTCGCCTGCCGCGTGCTGCCCCACAACGACGGCATCCTCCAGGGCAGCCGCTTCCTGGTCTTCGGACCCGGCGCGCCCGACCCCACGCCGCAGGCCGCGCTCGCTGCGACGCACCGGCACGAGCACGGCGACCACGATCACGACCATCACGATCACGCGCATCCCGATGCGCACGGTCCGTCCCACACCCACGACCACGCAGGCGACCACGATCACCGGCCGTGGTCCGAGATCCGCGCATCGCTCGAACGGGCCGACCTCGACGCGGCGGTGCGCGGGCATGCGCTCGCGATCTTCGGCCACCTCGCCGAGGCCGAGGCGCGCGTGCACGGCATCCCGGTGGAGCGGGTCGCGTTCCACGAGGTCGGCGCCTGGGATTCGATCGCCGACATCGCCGCCGCGGCCCACCTCGTCGCCGCGCTCGGCGCCACCCGCTGGAGCGTGGGCGCCCTCCCCCTCGGCTCCGGGATGGTGCGCACGCAGCACGGCCTGCTGCCGGTGCCGGCCCCGGCGACCGCGCTACTGCTCGAAGGCTTCGCGACCCGCGACGACGGCGTGCCGGGCGAGCGGGTGACGCCGACGGGCGCCGCGATCCTGCGCCATCTCTGCGGCGGCGCCGAACCGGCGCCGACCGGCCCCCGGCGGCTCGGGCGCTCCGGCGTCGGATTCGGCACCAAGCGCCTGCCCGGCCTGAGCAACTGCGTCCGCGCCCTCGCCTTCGACGAGACGGCGCCAGTGGCGTCCCCGGAGGCGCATCCGGACCACCGCACCATCGCGGTGATCGCGTTCGAGGTCGACGACCAGTCCGGGGAGGACCTCGCCATGGGGCTCGATCGGCTACGGATGCGCGATGACGTGCTCGACGTCGTGCAGATGCCGGTCTTCGGCAAGAAGGGCCGGATGATGGCGCATGTCCGCCTGCTCGCCCGCGCCGACGCCCTCGATGCGGTGGCGGCGGCCTGCTTTTCCGAGACCGCCACGATCGGCCTGCGCCACGCGCTCGTCGACGGCCGCGCCCTGCCCCGCCGGGCCGCCACCGTCGCGGTCGCCGGCCGCGACGTGCGGGTCAAGCTCGCCGAGCGCCCGGGCGGCCGCACCGCCAAGGC
>NZ_VRUT01000251.1:0-4382 GCF_008039465.1 Methylobacterium sp. WL120
GCGGCTGCGGCCTGCCGGCGCTGCGACCGCGGGCCGCGCACCGGCAGGACGAAGCCGCGCGGTCGCCACCTGCCCCGGCGCTCCGGCCTGCGCCTCCGGCTCGACGCCGACGGGGGCGGATGCCGCCCGGCTCGCGGAGGCGTTCCGACCGTTCGCCGCGGCGGGGCTGACGGCGCACGTCTCCGGTTGCGCCAAGGGTTGCGCCCACCCGGGCCGCGCCGACCTGACGCTGGTCGCGCGCGCAGGGACCTACGGCGTCGTCCTCGACGGCGCGCCCGGCGATGCGCCGGCTTGGGAACTGACTTTCGACGCGGCGCTGGAGCGCGTATGGAGGGCGAAACCCGGCGCGCTGGCACAGGCGTTCGGCCCCTCTTCCCTCAGTCGGCAGCTAAGCGCCGAACAAACCATCGGGACCACGATATGAGCGCCCGCCACGAGTACCTGCGCGACGGCGGCGCGATCTACGCCCGGTCCTTCGCGATGATCCGCGCCGAGGCCGACCTCGCACGCTGGTCGGGCACCGCCGAGCGCGTGGTCGTGCGCATGATCCACGCCTGCGGCATGACCGACCTGCCGGCCGACGTCGAGATGTCCGAGACCTTCGCCGAGGCCGGCGAGGCGGCCCTGCGCGCCGGCGCGCCGGTCCTCTGCGACGTGCGGATGGTGGCCGACGGCTGCACCCGCGCGCGGATGCGGGCCGAGAACCGCGTGATCTGCACCCTCACCGATCCGCGCGTGCCGACCATGGCCGCCGAGATGGGCACCACCCGCTCGGCCGCCGCGATGGAGCTGTGGCGCGAGCACCTGCCCGGCAGCGTCGTGGCGGTCGGCAACGCGCCGACCTCGCTGTTCCGCCTGCTCGAGCTCCTCGACGAGGGCGTCGCGCCGCCGGCGGCGGTGATCGGCATCCCCGTCGGCTTCATCGGCGCCGCCGAATCGAAGGAGGCGCTGGCGCGCGACGGGCGCGTGCCGTTCGTCGTGGTGCACGGCCGGCGCGGCGGCAGCGCGATGGCAGCCGCCGCCGTCAACGCGCTCGCCAACGAGATCGAGTGATGGACGCGGGCGAGAACCGCTTCGCGGAGGCGCCGGCCGAGCAGCCGGACCGACCGGCGGCGGCCGTCACCGGCACGCTGTTCGGCGTCGGCATGGGCCCGGGCGACCCGGACTACCTCACCGTCCGCGCCATGCGGGTGCTGGAGCGCGCGCCGGTCCTCGTCCACTTCTGCAAGAAGGGCCGGCGCGGCAACGCCCGCACCATCGCCGACGCGGTGCTGCCGCCCGAGCCAGCCCGCGAGTTCGCCCTCGCCTACCCCTACACCACCGAGTTGCACCCGGATCACCCGGATTACGTCGGGGCGCTCGCCGCCTTCTACGACGACGCGGCGGGGCAGTTGGCCGACCACCTCGGCGCCGGGCGCGACGTGGCGATCCTGTCCGAGGGCGACCCATTCTTCTACGGCTCGTTCATGCACCTGTGGCGGCGCCTGAAGGACCGATTCCCGGTGGAGGTCGTGCCCGGCGTCACCGGCATGTCGGGCTGCTGGACCAAGGCCGGCACGCCGATCACCTGGGGCGACGACGTGCTGACGGTGCTGCCGGCGACGCTGCCGGCAGCCGACCTCGCCGCGCGGCTCGCCGGCACCGACGCCGCCGTGATCATGAAGCTCGGGCGCCACCTGCCGAAGGTCCGCGCCGCCCTGCGCGAGGCCGGGCTGCTCGGGCGCGCCGTCTACGTCGAGCGGGGCACCATGGCCGGCGAGCGCGTCGTTCCGCTGGCGGACAAACCGGACGACGTGGCGCCCTACTTCTCGATGGTGCTCGTGCCGGGCGAAGGCCGCAGGCCGTGAGCGCACGTGTCGCGGGAGGCGGAAGCCTCGCGGTCGTCGGCCTCGGGCCGGGCGACGCCGGGCTGCTCACCGCGCGCGCGCAGGCTGCGCTCGATGCGGCCGAGGACCTGATCGGCTACATCCCCTACGTCTCCCGCGTGCCCGATCGGCCGGGGCTGACGCGGCATGCCAGCGACAACCGTGTCGAGGTGGACCGCGCGCGCCATGCGCTGGAACTGGCGGCCTCCGGCCGGCGGGTGGCGGTGGTCTCGGGCGGCGACCCCGGCGTGTTCGCGATGGCGGCGGCGGTGTTCGAGGCGGTGGAGGCCGGCGATCCGGCCTGGCGCCACCTCGCGATCACCGTCGAGCCCGGCATCACCGCGATGCTGGCGGCGGCCGCCCGCCTCGGCGCGCCGCTGGGGGGCGACTTCTGCGCGCTCTCGCTGTCGGACAACCTCAAGCCCTGGGACGTGATCACCGCCCGGCTCGAAGCCGTGCTGCGCGCCGACTTCGTGGTCTCGCTCTACAACCCGATCTCGTCGGCGCGGCCCTGGCAGCTTGGCCAAGCGCTCGGCATCGCCGCCGAGATCCGGCGGCCCGACACGCCGGTGGTGTTCGCCTGCGCCGTGACGCGCCCCGACGAGGCGATCCGCGTGATGACGCTGACCGAGGCGCGCACGGCCACCGCCGACATGGCGACGATGGTCATCATCGGCGCCTCGACCACGCGGCTGATCCCGCGCGGGCCGGGCGAGCCGCCGTTCGTCTACACGCCGCGCAGCGTCGGATGAGGCCGGCCCACGCCGACGAGCCGCGCCACGGCCGCGGCTGCGTCCGCGACTGTCTCGACCGCCGGCTTCCAGGGCTGACGCACGATCACCACCGGCAGCCGAAGCTGTCGCGCCGCAGCGATCTTGCCGTAGGTGGCGGCGCCGCCGGCGTTCTTGGTCACCAGCACCGCGATGGCGGCGTCCCGCATCAACGCCGTCTCGGCGGCCTCGTCGAAGGGGCCGCGCGCACGGATCGCCGTGAGGCGCGGCACGGGGAGCGCGTCGCCGAGCGGCTCGATCGTGCGCACGACGTATTCGTGCTGGGGCGCCGCGGCGAAGGCCGCGACCTCCATCCGGCCCACCGTGAGGAAGACGCGCTGGGGCGCCGCGCCGAGCGCCGCGACGCAGTCCGCGACACTCTCGACCTCGTTCCAGAGGTCGCCCGGCGCGCGCGCCCAGGCCGGGCGGCGGATCGCCAGGAGCGGCACGCCGGCCGCCGCCGCGGCGTCAGCGGCGTTCCGGCCGATGCGCGCGGCGAACGGGTGGGTGGCGTCGACCAGCCGATCGACCGCCTCGTCGCGCAGGTAGCGGGCCAAACCCTCGGCGCCGCCGAAGCCGCCGACGCGGGTCGGGACCGCCTCGACCGCCGGGTTCGCGGTGCGGCCGGCCAGCGACAGGGTGACGGCGAGGCCGGGATGGGGGAGAAGGCCGCGGACGAGGGCGCTGGCCTCCGTCGTGCCCCCGAGGATGAGGATCCGCATGGCCGCCTTGTCCGATAGGCCTGAACCGCTGTCGAGGCCCGCGCCGTGGCTCGCGATCGTCGGGATCGGCGAGGACGGCCGCGCCGGGCTCTCGCCCGCGGCCGCCGCGGCGCTCGACGGCGCCCGCGTGGTCTATGGCGGCCGCCGCCACCTCGCGCTCGCCGGCCGGCTCGACGCGGAATCGCGCGCCTGGCCGAGCCCGATCTCGGACGCCTACCCCGACATCCTGGCGCGGCGCGGGACGCCGACCTGCCTGCTCGCCACCGGCGACCCGTTCCATTACGGCATCGGCGCCGAGATCGCCCGGATCGTACCGGCCACCGAGATCCGCGCCTTCCCGCTTCCCTCCGCCTTCAGCCTCGCCTGCGCCCGCCTCGGCTGGCCGCTCGCCGAATGCGCCTGCGTCACGCTGCACGGCCGGGCGCTCGAGCAGGTCGTCCGCCACCTGCAGCCCGGCGCGCGCCTGCTCGTCCTGTCCTGGGACGGGACGACGCCGGCCGCGGTCGCCGCGCTGATGACGGAACGCGGCTTCGGCGCCTCGCGGATCACGGTGTGCGAGGCCATGGGCGGCCCGCGCGAGCGCCTGCGGATAAGCCCGGCGCGCGGCTTCGACCTCGGTGCGGTCGACGCCCTGAACACCCTGGCGATCGAGGTGGTCGGCGAGCCCGGCTGCCGCGCGGTCGGCCTCGCCGCCGGGCTCGACGACGGCTGGTTCGAGAACGACGGGCAGCTGACCAAGGCTGAGATCCGCGCCGTGACGCTCGCGGCGCTTCGCCCGCTCGCGGGGCAACTGCTCTGGGACGTCGGCGCCGGCGCCGGCTCGGTCGGCATCGAATGGATGCTGCGCCATCCCGCCATGCGGACGCTGGCGATCGAGGCCCATCCCGCGCGCGCCGAGCGCATCGCCCGCAACGCGCAGACCCTCGGCGTGCCGGGACTGGCCGTCGTCCACGGCCCGGCGCCGGGCGCGCTCGCCGGGTTGCCGGCGCCGGACGCGATCTTCGTCGGCGGCGGCCTCTCGGCAC
>NZ_VRUT01000252.1:0-4337 GCF_008039465.1 Methylobacterium sp. WL120
CGCAGCCACCCGCCCCGCCACCCCCGTCCGGCCCGCATCCGGCCAGGCGTCGGGCGACAAGCGCGGCTGGCTGTCCGACCTGCTGACGCGCGCCTCCCTCGACGACGAGGACGAGGCGGGCGTCACCGAGAGCCCCGCCCCGGCGGCGTCGAAGGCCGCGGTCGAGACCGGCCGCATCGCCCTGGAGACGATCTCGGCCGACATCGCGCGGATGATCGACCACCGCACCGCGGTGGACCTGTGGGAGCGCTACCGCCGCGGCGAGCCGAACCTGTTCGACATCGAGATCTACACGCCGCAGGGCAAGCAGACCTTCCTGGAGATGCAGCGCCGCTACCGGGCCGACGCGGAGTTCCGCCGCACCGTCGATCGCTACGTCAGCGAGTTCGAGCGCCTGCTCGGCGACGTGGCCCGCAACGACAAGGACGCGGCCCGCGCCGACGCCTACCTCACCTCCGAGACGGGCAAGGTCTACACGATGCTCGCCCACGCGAGCGGGCGGTTCGAGGGGGCCTGACGGCTCCGCTCGGGATCGGACGACGAGAAGGGGGCGCCTCCATCGGGGGCGCCCCCTTCTTCTTGGGCAAGATCGATCTTGCCAGGCCGTCGGATCAGAGCAGGCCGAGGCCGACGAGTTCGCGACGGAGGGCTTCCGGCATCGCCGCGAGGTCGCCGGCCGCGCCCTCGCCGAGGTCGGCCGGCGCGTCGCCCTGGGTCAGGTAGCGCCAGCCCTGGAACGGGCGGCAGGGGCGCGGCGCGACCGCGACGATCGCCGGATCGAGCACTAGGCGACAGCGGCCGATGCCGTCGTCGCCGGTGGAGGGCTCGATCGCTGCGACCGCCTGCCGGCAGCTCAGCGTGCCCTTGATCACCCAGTAGATCGAGCCGCGCCCGGCGATCTCGCTCCGGCGCTTGGGCACCATCCGCGTGGTGTGGACCGGCGCCGGGTCGAGGCCGAGCCGCAGCGCCTCGTCGCGGAACCGCGCCTGGCGCGCCGCGAGCTCCTCGATCGAGGCCGGGCCGACGCAGAGCTTGAGCAGGTGAAGGGCCACGGTCTCGTCGGTCTCTCGCAGGCGCGGGGCGATGCGCGAGAGCGTGTAACGCCGGATCGTCGCAGCGGGTGCGCGGCCCTTCGTCCCGGTCCGCGGGAGCGCGGCCGGGTCACCCCTCGGTCATGGCCTCGACCATGCCGCCCGGATCGTTCACGAACTGCCGCATGATCCTGAAGTGCTCGGTCTCCTGCAGCGCCACCGGCTCGAGCCCGTGTCGGGTCATCCTCAGCAGCCCCGCCCCCGGATGGGCCATGATGATCGGCGAATGCGTCACGATCACCACCTGGGCCCGCCCGCCTCCATCCGCTTCAGGAGCTTGAGGAAGTCGAACTGCCGGGTCGGCGAGAGGGCGGATTCGGGCTCGTCGAAGATGAAGAGGCCGGGTCTCGCGCAGCGCTCCTCGAAGAACCGGATGAAGCCCTCGCCGTGCGAATGGGACAGCAAGTCCGCCGACGGGCTGCCGACCTCGTCGAGGTAGCGGGCCACGGAGAAGAAGCTCTCCGCCCGGAAGAACCAGCCGCCGCCGACCTTCGGCAGCCAACTCGCCTTGAGCGACCGCGCCAGGCTTCCGCCGCCGGTCTCGGCGGCGCGGGCGTTGTCGACGGCCCGGTAGCCCGGGCCGCCCCCGCTCTCGTCGAAGCCGGCGAGCACCGCGATGCCTTCCAGCAGCGTGGATTTGCCGACCCCGTTCTCCCCGGCGATGATGGTGACCGGGCGGTCGAACGCCAGCTCGAACCCGCCCTCCCGGAACAGCGGAAGGCAGAACGGATAGGCGTCGCGGTCGTGGGTCGCGTCGTCGGGAATCCAGACCCGCCTCAGGTACGGCGGCGGCAACGTCTTGACCTGGTATCTCGCCAACGCTCCGGCCCCGCTGCTCCGACTCGCAGCCGACAGATGGCGCGATCGCGCCGGAGCGCGCAACGGCCGCGCCGCGTGTCGTGCGCGATTTCCTATCGCAGGACCAAGTGCCGTCCTCGCGAAGCCTGCCTCAGCAGAACAGGGCCAGCTTCTCCTCGACGCTGAGGGCGTCGATCTCGGCGAAACTCATCGCGCGCTCAGTGGCCGGAGGCGACACGGCGTCCGGCTCGGGTAAAGCGTCTTCGGAGGGATCCGCTTCAGGCTCGGGCGCCAGCTCCGCCTCCGGCTCGTGGTCCGTTTCCGGCTCCGGCTCCGGGTCCTGCTCAGGCTCGGCTGCAACCTCCTCCGAGGCGATCTGCGCCTCGAAATCCTCGGCCCAGTCGAGCGCGACGTCGGCATCGGGCTCTTGGAACGGCTCGGGCTCCCCGAGGGCTTCGAGCATCGCCGGCTCTTCAGGAGCCATAAGCTCTTCGGGCTCGGGGGCCGAGGGCAGGAACACGATGTCGTCGTGGAGCGGCACCGCCCCCGGCTCGATCGCGCGGAGCGCCGCATGCGCGGCGGCGATCGTCGCCGGCGCGTCCGTGCCGAGGTAGCGGTCGACGTCGCTCTGGTCGAGATCGGCCGGCCGCGATTCCATCGAGGGGCGGTAGGTCGCGTCGCCCGGCCCCGGCGGGACCGGGTCGCCGGCGTCTCCCCAGATCGCCATCATCGCGTTCAGGCGCTCCTCGAGGTAGCGCAGCGTGTGGACGATCCGGCCGGTGCGCTGCGCCGTGAGGTCCTGGAACGAGCAGGCGGTGTAGATCTGCGTCGCGTAGCGGTCGAGGGCGTCGCAGGCCGCCGCGTCGATGCCGTTCTCGCGCAGCGACCACGCGCTCTCCTGCACCTGCTCGGCGGCGGCCAGGATGTCGGTGGTCGCCCGCTCGGTCGCCTGGACGATCGCGTCCAGGGCTTCCGACGCGATGCTGAGCCGGGTCTGGTCGTGGCCGGGATCGGTGATCGCCGCGATCTCGGCCTTGGTCCGGCCGATCGCGTTCGCCATCTCCATGATGTCGCCGCGGAAATGGCTGACCGCGTCCGGGCCGCGCCCGTCCGTGACCGCGGATTCGAGCCGCGCGATCGCATCGAGCAGCACGTTGGTGTCGGCGCTGCGGTTGCGGCTGGCGAACTCGGCGAGGAACCAGCGCCCGCGGGCGCTGCCGCTCATGGTCGCCTCGATGGCCTCGTACTCGGTCGGCTCGAAGGCCGTCAGCGAGTGGGAACCGGACATGGTACGCGTCCTTGCGGGCGATGGCCGCGTGCGGTGGGGCTCGACATGGCTCCGGAACGACACTGGCGAGCGCACAATTTGACAGGATCGATTTAACGGCGGCTTACGGACGCCGCCTCCGCCCCGTCCACGCCGATCGATCGAGACCCTTGGCCGCGTCACCGCCCCTCGAGCCCAGCCGTTTCCGCCTGTCGCTCCTCTATGCGGTGGTGTTCGTCGAGATCGGCATCGCGATGCCGTTCATGCCGGTCTGGCTCGCCGCGCTCGGCCTCGACGCGTCGGTGATCGGGCTGCTGCTCGCGCTGCCGATCGCGACGCGCATCGTCGCCACGGCGCCGTTGATGAGCCTGATCGACCGGGGCGTCGGTGCGCGGGCGCTGCTGCTGGCGGGAAGCCTCGCGCTAGCAGGGACCTACGCGCTGATGCCAGCCGGCGCCGGGATCGGCTGGGCGGCGCTGGCGCTCCTCGTCGTCCTCAATGCGGTCGCCGGCGCGCCGCTCGTGCCGAGCATCGACTATCTCACCCTCGCCGCGATCCGCCGCCGGCCTCAGCTCGATTACGCGCGGATCCGCATGTCCGGCTCGGTGGCGTTCCTGCTGGCCAACCTCGCCGGGGGCGCGCTGCTGACGGCGATGGGCGAGACCCTCGCGGTGCCGCTGCTGCTCACCGGGCTCGCGCTGATCGCCAGCGCCGTGGCGTTCACGAGCCGGTCGGTCGCCACGCCTGCCCCGGAACACGCGGAGGGAATGCGCCCGCGCCTGCCGCCGCGCCTGAAGCTCTGCATCGCCGCCGCCGCCGCGATCCAGGCGAGCCATGCGGCGATCTACGCCTTCGGCAGCATCCACTGGACCGCGCACGGCTTCTCGACGGCCACCGTCGGCGCGCTCTGGGGCGTCGGGGTCGTCGCCGAGATCGTGCTGTTCGCCTGCGTCGCGCGCCTGCCCGCACGCTGGCGAACGCCGTTCCGCTATCTCGCGTTGGGGGGCGGCGCGGCCCTCGTGCGCGCGCTCGGGATGTATGCGCTCGGCGACAGCCTGGCCGCCCTGGTCGGGCTCCAGGCGCTGCACGGCCTGACCTTCGGCGCGACGCAGCTCGGGGCGATGGCCGCCGTCTCCGCCTTCGCCCCGGACGGCGCCCGCGGCCGGGCGCAGGGCACGCTC
>NZ_VRUT01000253.1:0-4289 GCF_008039465.1 Methylobacterium sp. WL120
GCGGCGAGCAGGCGCTCGCCGGACGCCGCCGGGAAGCGGCCGCCGCCCAGCGAGACGCCGCCGCCGCAGCGCACGATCAGCATCGCGTCCTCGACCGGATCCGGGAAGGCGTAGGCGCCGTCGGCGGCCAAGGCCGCCAGCAGCCGCTCGCCGGCACGCCCGATCGCGGCCTCCGCGCGCGGCAGGGCGACCGGGCGGGCAAGGGGGCGAGGAGCCAGGCGAGCGGTCCGAGCCTGAGAGGGTTTGTTCATGTTTTGTTCCCAACGCGAACGGTCTTCGTCACGGCGAAGGAAACAGGAGAGTCCTGAAAATCGTCCTAGATCAAGACTTGACGACCACGACGCTGTGGAGCGTCACGCACCCTAGGGTGCAGGGTCGGCGCCGGGCTTCGCCGGCGGATGCTTCAGCACCTCGGCGATCTCGTCCTCGGACTTTCCGCGGACGTCGTAGCCCATCCCGGCGAGGCGCTCGACCAGGGCGTCGCTGTCGGCGGCCGAGCGGGCGGCCCATTCGGCGAGGACGTCGTTCGCCTTGCCGAGGTCGTCGGTCGGGACCGCCTCAGTCGACATCTTGGCATCGCTCATGGGGACAAACCGCTCGCAGAACCAGGCACGGTGACGCGCAAGGTTCGTGCCCATCGCGCGCATTGTCCAGCGCGTGGATGTCGGCTTGCGTGAAGAAAACGCGACCGCACGACGAAAGAGAGCGTCTACCGTGATCCGGAGATCACGGAAGACGCTCGAGATCGCGCGGGACGCGGGTAAACCGTGCCCCGGCGCTCCGCATGGCGGTCTCAGGCGGCTTCGTCGTAATTGCCCGAGCGGGTCTGGCCGAGGCCGATCGCCTTGGCGAGGTCGGAGCGGGCCTTGGCGTAGTTCGGCGCGACCATCGGGTAGTCCGGCGGCAGGCCCCACTTGGCGCGATACTGCTCCGGGCTCATGTCGTACTTGGCGCGCAGGTGGCGCTTGAGCGACTTGAAGGTCCGGCCGTCCTCCAGGCAGATGATGTGGTCGGCGGTGACGGACTTCTTCACCGGCACGGCGGGGGTCAGCGGGCCGGCGGGCACCTCGGCCTCGGCCTGTCCGCCGGCGACCTGCATCAGCGACGCGTGGATGCGGGTGATCAGCTGGGCCAGCTCGCCCGGGGGGACCGGGTTGTTGCTGACGTAGGCCGACACGATGTCGGCTGCGAGTTCCACGTAGTCGACCGTGGTTTCAGTGTCGTTCATGTTCGGCCATGTCCTCTGGACGCTCAGGCTGTCGACGGGTCTTGGGCGGCGCGGGCCGTCGGCCCCGCCGTCTCTCGCCAGGATGCGGGCATTCCCGCAGCAATGTTCGGCCCGCCCGCAAGTGCTGAGTAAAATGCGGGGACCCCTCCCCGCGACGACATCTCATTAGGATATTTGCAGATCGCCCGCAAGTTGCTCGACGACAGTTCGGATACGCAACGTCAACTATCCGGAAGGATATTTCAGCTTAACGAAATCGGCTAAAGCGATGCCTACTCAAGGGCGAAGCATCCCACCGATTCGGCTCTACCCCAGATTGCAGAACCTGCGGAGGACAACGCGGCCGGCACCAAGCCGGGGCGAGACCATTGCACGCCGGGCCTTGTCCGGGGCCGGGCCGCACGGCACATGCCCAGGTTCGCGCAAGTTCTCCACGGGAAATCTCCAATGGCGTTCGACACGGCCCACGTCCCGCCCGCCTCCGACGCGCCGCGTGCGCAGCGCCGGCCGCACAGCTTCGTCGTCCACGGGCGCACCCTGTCGGATGACTACGCCTGGTTGAAGGCCGAGAACTGGCAGGACGTCCTCAAGGACCCGTCGGCGCTGCCGGCCGACATCGGCGACTACTTGAGGTCCGAGAACGCCTACGCCGAGGCGGCGCTCGCCGGCGCGGCGCCGCTGCGCAAAACTTTGGTCGCCGAGATGCGCGGGCGCATCCGCGAGGACGACAGCGGCGTGCCGACGCCGGACGGGCCGTTCGCCTACTACACCCGCCACCGCGACGGCGGGCAGCACCCCCTGGTCTGCCGCCGCCCATCCGCGGCCGGCGACGACGCGGGGGCGGAAGAGATCCTGATCGACGGCGACAAGGAGGGCGAGGGCCTGGCCTTCTTCGAGATCGCCGGGGCCGCCCATTCCGACGACCATGCCCGCCTCGCCTGGGGCGTCGACACCAAGGGCTCGGAGCTGCACGCGATCCGGGTGCGCGACCTCGCGACAGGGACGGACACGGCCGACCGCGTCGAGGCGACCTCCGGCGAGGCGGTCTGGTCGGCCGACGGCGCCGGGTTCTGGTACGTCGCGGTCGACGCCAACCACCGGCCGGCGCGGGTGATGTACCACCGCCTCGGCACCGAGCAGGCGGACGACGCCACGGTCTACGTCGAGCGCGATTCCGGGTTCTTCGTCCACATCGGGGCGACGCAGTCGGGCGCCTACCTCACCATCACCGCGAGCGACCACGAGACCTCGGAGGTCCACCTCCTCGACCGCGCCGCGCCGGACGGGCGCCTGCGCGTGGTGCAGCCGCGCGAGCCGCTGCTGATCTACTCGGTCGAGCATCGCGGCGCGGACCTCTACATCCTCACCAACGCCGACGGCGCCGAGGACTTCAAGGTCGTCACCACCCCGGTGGCCGAACCGGGCCGAAGGCACTGGGCCGACCTGGTGCCGCACCGCGCCGGCACCATGATCCGCCACCTGCATCTGCTCGCCGACCACCTCGTCCGCCTCGAGGTCGAGAACGCCCGGCCGCGGATCATCGTGCGCGACCTCGCGACCGCCGAGGAGCACGCGGTGGCGTTCGCGGAGGAGGCCTACTCGCTGGGCCTCCAGCCCGGCTACGAGTTCGAGACGGCGACGATCCGCTTCGCCTATTCCTCGATGACGACGCCGACGGAGACCTGGGACTACGATTGCGCCACCCGCTCCCGCGCCCTGCGCAAGCGTCAGACCATCCCGAGCGGGCACGCGCCCGAGGACTACGTCACGCGGCGGCTGTTCGCGACCGCCCCGGACGGGGCGCAGGTGCCGATCTCGCTGCTGCACCGGCGCGACCTCGTCCTCGATGGGACGGCGCCGCTTCTGCTCTACGGTTACGGCGCCTACGGCACGCTGATGCCGGCGGCGTTCCGCACCAACCTGCTGAGCCTCGTCGACCGCGGCTTCGTCTACGCCATCGCCCACATCCGCGGCGGCACCGAGAAGGGCTGGCGCTGGTACCTCGACGGCAAGCGCGAGAAGAAGCCCAACACCTTCTCCGACTTCGTCGCCTGCGCCCGTGCCTTGATCCACGCACGGTACACCTCGGAAAAGAAGATCGTGGCGCATGGCGGCAGCGCCGGCGGCATGCTGATGGGGGCGGTGGCCAACCTCGCCCCGGAGCTGTTCGCCGGCATCGTCGCCGACGTGCCCTTCGTCGACGTGCTCAACACCATGCTCGACGCCGAGCTGCCGCTGACACCGCCGGAATGGCCGGAATGGGGAAACCCGGCCGAGAGCGAGGCGGCGTTCCGGACCATCCTGTCGTACTCGCCCTACGACAACGTCGCGGCCAAGGCCTACCCGGCGATCCTGGCGCTCGGCGGCCTCACCGACCCGCGGGTGACCTATTGGGAGCCGGCCAAATGGGTGGCGCGCCTGCGCGCGACCATGACCGGCGGCGGCCCGGTCCTGCTGCGCACCAACATGGAAGCCGGCCACGGCGGCGCCGCCGGCCGCTTCGACCGGCTTGAAGAGGTGGCGCTGATCTACGGCTTCGCGTTGGCGGCGGTGGGCAAGGCGTGAGGGAGAGGCGGCGTTCGGCTGCCACCGTGCCGAACATCCTGACGCGGGAGATGTCCCCCTTCCCAGGTTCCCGATTCACCGATTCCGCACAGCCTCGGATGACGCGCGGCTCCCCCCTCTCCCCGCAGGCGGGGAGAGGCCCGGCTGCACCCCGTCGTGCAGCCGGGTAGCGTCGGCGAAGCCGAAGCGACGGTGAGGGGGAGCTTCCGGAAGAGCCTCCTCCGGCTCAGCCCCCTCACCGTCGGCTGCCGCCTCGCTTTGCCGACGACGAGGTCGTCAAAGCCCTCTCCCCCACCGAAGTCGGGCCTGCCCGACTTCGGCAGGCAGGTTCGGATCTCGGGCAAGCCCGAGATCCGTGCGGGGCGAGGGGATGCGCGCACATCAAGGCGCCAGAAGCAGGGATGTGCGAAGCCTATTGCGTCTCCTTGAGACGTAGATAGCCCTCACGGCTGCGCGGGCGGCGGGCGGATGTCGAGGGGGCGTTCCGGCGGCGGGT
>NZ_VRUT01000254.1:0-4228 GCF_008039465.1 Methylobacterium sp. WL120
TTCATGCCAGCCTTCTCCGCTTGGCCGGCTGCGCTCGCCAGACCAGCTCCGCCGGCCAAGCTACCCGTGGCGGAGCGGCCCACCGTGCACTAACTTTACCCTTGGACCACCTCGTGGGGGCCGATCAGTCGAACATCGCGGCAAGGGCGTCGGCGCCACCGGCGGCCATGTCGGCATGGCGACCGGCAACAAGCGGGTCAACCGAGAGACCGGCGAACTCGAGCTCGAGGTCATCCAGGGCAACAGCGACAACAAGGTCAAGACCGAGTGGGAACGGGCGTCCAAGCTCGCGATCCGCCGCTCGACCGAGGCCGCCGCTGCCGTCCAGGCCGTGACGGAGAAGTCCACCGTGGCCGTCGAAGGCTTCAAGCCCGCACTGCCGCCTGGCCTGCCTAGCAACCTGCTCAAGCCGAAGACGAACGCCTTTGGGGGGACCGATGCGATGTCACCGGACGCTGCGGGCCTGGCCAGCACGGCACCGGCGCGCCCGACGCCTCAGGGTCTTGCGGACCAGGCCCGACCCGGTCTCAATGCGGGCGGTACCGGCTTCCAAAAGCAGGGTGGCGGCGGTCGCACGGGCGGCGACGTGCATATCCACAACACCATCCACGGTGCCGGCGAGAACCCGGAAGCCTTAGCGGGGAAAATCCAGAGACATGTGACCGAGGCGTGGTCGTACCGGTCGCACGACCTGGAGCCGGAGCTTACCTGATGAAGACGACGGGGCGGGCTTGGCGCTCGCCCCCGTGGTCTCGATGGCACTCTGAAGGAATGGCAGGACGCTCAGATCGACGTTTCTAGCTAAGTTTGCAAACCACCCGAAGGGGCTTCGCGCTATTGCAGCAACCCTCTTCATAAGGTAAGGAATAATCCTTACCTACGAACGATGGAGGATTCCATGGCTGCTACCCTTGTTCGTGAGCGCAGCAAGATCACGGCGAAAGGACAGACGACGGTTCCCAAGTCTGTGCGCCAAGCGCTCGGCGTGAGCTACGGCGGCGAAATCGCCTACGTCCTCGAAGAGGGCGGCCGGGTGAGCCTGCTTCGACCGGAGGAGGATATGGACCCGGTGATTGACGGGTTTCTGACGTTCCTGGCGCAGGACATGGCTCGCAACCCATCGCACCTTTCGGCCTTCCCTGCCGACCTTGCGGAACGCATGGCCGCGCTCACAGCCGGGATGCATGTCGATCTCAACGAGGAGATTGACGGAGCCGTGACGCTCTGAACCATGGTCATTAACGGCTGGACGATCCTCGCTCATCCCCTGCTGCTCGATCAGCTTGAGAGGGCCACGACTGCCGTTGAGACGGCCAAGACGGCCGATCCGAAGGGCTACCAGAACAGGGCGCAAGCGAAGTTCATCGCAATGCTTCGCAAGCTGCTCTTCGAAACGATCCCAGCCGATCCAACGCGGCAAGAGTATCGTCAAGGGGACACACTCGGTAAAACACGGAAACACTGGTTTCGAGCCAAATTTGGCAACGGCCGATTTCGCATTTTCTTCCGCTATGACAGTAAAACGCAGATAATTATATTCGCATGGGTGAACGACGAGAACACGTTGCGGGCTTACGGCTCCAAAACAGACGCTTATAACGTGTTCAAGGGGATGTTGGACAAAGGCAACCCGCCCGACGGCTGGAAGGCGTTGCACACGGCGGCCTCTACCGAGGCGGCCGTGGAGCAGCTGAAAAAAGCCAAAGCCAAGTAACTTCTTGAAGAAAAACCGAACAGCGGCCATCAAACAATGTCGGTTCCTGCCACAAGCAACTCGACTATCCTTGGTGCGGCGGCTGAGCACTACGTGATGTGCCAACTGTTGAGACGCGGGAAGATCGCCGCTCTTGCGCCAGCCGGTGTTCCAGACGCCGATATCATCGTTTCTGATCGGGTTGGTAGTGCACTAGCCGCCGTCCAGGTAAAAGCTCGTAGAGATATCGGCGCGGATGGCGGATGGCATATGAAGCAAAAGCACGAAAGTATGATCCGAGATCTACTTTTCTATTGCTTTGTGGATTTTGGAAAAACGCTAAACGACCCGCCTAAATGCTGGCTTTTGCCTAGCGCGGTTGTGGCGCAAGTTCTGACGGCATCCCACCAAGCTTGGCTCGCTGCACCTGGGAAAGACGGCCGAGCGCACAAGGATCACGACATGCGGCGCTTGCTGCCGTCGTATCCGTATTTAACTGATCCAGCCTTCGCCACTGGGTGGCTCGATCCGTTTCGCGACCGATGGGACATGGTGGCTCCTGTCCTCGATAGTGGGTCGACTCTTAGCGCAGGGGCGCCGCCAGCCTAGTGGTCGAAATCTGACGGATGGAACCCACGCCCTGGATCCGTTCCTGATGCTTTGCCGTAGTAGCGAACGACCGCTTACAGGCAGCTGGAGATGTTTCCGGCAACAGGGCTAAACTCGTAGACTATCGAGGTGCGCGTCGAGCGAAATGAAGTTCGACGCCGTTTCGCGCAGTTCCTTGCCAACGTGGCTCCAGAAAACGACGTCGACTTGGAACCCATCCTCGCGAAGCTGCTGAACAGCTGGCACGTAGTCGTTGTCGCCAGATACAATGGTGAAGATGTCACCCCGCTTAGCGTTGCGGTAGGCGTCGCGGGTGAGCGCTGCGACCAAGCCGGTATCGATCTTCTTTTCCTTGTTCGCGAAGTTGCGGTCGTGCGTCACCACCTCAAATCCAGCGCGCTTGGCAATATCCCAAATCGCATCGTTTTCGGGCGGGCGCGAGCCGAACAGCATAGCGCGAGCAGTCTCGGCCCTATTATCGCCAGCAACGAACTCATAGAGCTTACCGAAGCTCATGCGGTAGTCGTTATCGAGGATGCGATGCTGAACTGCGTCCCATATGTCGGGCGCGAGTCCCAACTTCACAGCGCTGACGCGCTTGCCCTCAATGAACACATTGGAATTGTCGACGTAGATCCAGTCGGCCATGCGCGTATCTCCCTATTGCTGAGATATGGGGAGCCAACAGTCGGTTACTAGGGCAGTGTCACAACGCGGAACATCTGCTTCCAGGTCAACCACCAAGGCCCAATTACCACCCATGGCAAACGTTCAAGGATGAGCACCGAGCGTCAGAATTTAAGCAATAAGCAGAGCGCTTCATGCTCCCGTACGCTTTAACGATCCAGCATTCTTTTGAAAATTACATTTAAAACATTCGGCTTGTATGTTACCGATATCATTCGTACCGCCGTGATAGACCGCAAGCTTGTGTCCTTTGGTCCAAACGGACTTATAGCGGGCGTCACGACGCGGAGGGATATCAGCCCAATGCTGCCCGCACACAGCGCAGGTCGGAGACGAAGCCAGCAACGCCTTCCACTGAGAAGCCGTGTGCTTTCCGCCGTTCGTCAAAAGCCGGGCAGCGCGGACCTTCCCCCGAGCATTGCGGCAATCCATACAACGTTTCCATTCATTAAATCGGCTACTACCGCATTTCGTACAGATCATAACCATGGTTGATCTCGCTCTCACGCTGTGAAGCGACTATCCCGTATGTGCGTGAACGCCATCCTCCAGATGGATCGTCCCTTCGCGTCGTAGACCTCGACGTGCCACGCCGACCAATCGGCCCGATCGTCACTACGCATGAGATCGAGAGCAATCCGCTCGGCGTGAAAGCGCATCAGAGCGTCCGACGGCAAGCGCTTGCCCCTGAGATCCGCCACGAGGCTCAGGCCATTGGTGCAATGGAAGCGGTAAAGCGGCGTCGGCATTGGCGTTCTACCCCGCGCTCCACATTGCTTCACCGCCCTTTCCCCGGGGCGTGGCCGTCGAAGTCGAAACACGGTCCCGCTCGCTGTCTGTTCCTTGTATGTTCTTGGACAACTCGGAGCCGCGATGCACCCCCAGCCCCATGAACCGCCTGTGGAGATCCGGCTGACCGAGGCCGAGACGATTGCGCTCGCCTATCGCCGTGCCGCCCGCGGCGACGCCTGGGCCGCGCTGGTCCAGGCGATCGAGGACGCGCTGTCCGATCTGGCAGAGGCCGAGCGCCGGTCGCTGCGGCGGGATCGGCTCGTCTCGCGTGGCTACGTTCGAGCCAACTTGCCAGGGACGGTCTCGTGAGCCCCTACGCGTGTTGATTTCCGCTGAGAGTTGACCCGGCGGAGCCGGAAGTTTCCATCGAGAAGTGACCCGTGTCTGAACCCACCCCTGGCTTTTTGGTCGGGGGGTCATGGAGTGATCGACATGGCGTTATTGAGT
>NZ_VRUT01000255.1:0-4225 GCF_008039465.1 Methylobacterium sp. WL120
GGCGAGCGCCAGCGCGCGGATCACCCGCGCCCGCGCCCGCCAGTCGCCGAAACTGAGGCCGGTCTCGCGGCGGAAGCCGCGGGTCAGCGTGCGCCGGCTCGCCCCGGCCCGCTCCGCCCAGGCGTCGAGGTCTTCGGCGCAGGCCGGGTCGGCGATCAGCCCGAGGCAGACCCGGCGCAGGCGCGGGTCGCGCGGGAGCGGCAGGGCCAGCGGCGTCTCGGGCGCGTGGCCGACCTCGTCGAGCACCAGGGCGGCGAGATGCCCGCCGCGGCCCGCCTCGTCGTACAGCACCGGCTCCTCGGCCAGCGCCGCCAAAGCCGCGGCCAGCAGCGGCGAGACCGCGATCACCCGGCAGCGTTCCGGGACGGCGGCGAAGGCGCGCGGATCGAGGTAGGCCGAGCACATCGCCACCGCCCCGTGCATCGCCACCGCATGCGGCAGGCGCGGCGGGATCAGCAGCGCGTGCCCCTCCGGCACGACCCAGGTGCCGTCGTCGGCCGACGCCATCATCAGCCCGGCGGTGGCGTAGAGCAGCTGCGCACGCGGGTGGAAGTGCCGGTCGGTCCGACTCGCCGCGGCGAAGGTTTTCGGCATCACCGCGACCGCGCGAGGCACGGTCTGGTAGTCGGCGGCGTCGGTCGATCGCAACGGCACCGCGCACCCTCGCAAAATGGCCCGGTAGCGTACATCTGCGGCCCGACGCCGTCCATCGGGTCAGGATATCGAGCGACGATCCCGAAGGACATGCCGCGATGAGCCCGGAAGACCTCTCCAGCCGCACCCTGCGCTTCGTCAACGTCGCGCACGCCCTCGACCACTTCGTGCTGCTGATCTACCCGACCGCGGTGATCGCCATCGCGAGCCAGACGGGCCTCGGCTACGGCAAGCTGATCGGGCTCGCCACCGGCGCCTTCGTCGCCTTCGGCCTGTGCTCGCTGCCGATGGGCTCGCTCGCCGACCGCTTCGGCCGGCGCAACATGCTCGCCGTGTTCTTCTTCGCCTACGGCCTGTCATGCCTCGGGGTCGCGAGCGCAACGAGCACCACCGCCTTCGCTGTCTGGCTCTGCGTGCTCGGCCTCGCCTCGGCGATCTACCACCCGGTCGGCTCCAGCATGCTCGTGACCCATGCAAGGCGGCTCGGGCGCGACCTCGGCATCAACGGGGTCTGGGGCAATTTCGGCGCGGCGTCGGCCTCAGGGGCGACCGCGCTGCTCGCGACGACGCTGGGCTGGCAGGCCGCCTTCGTGGTGCCGGGCCTCGTGTGCCTCGCCTGCGGCGCGGCCTTCGTCGCGATGGTGCCGGGCGACGGCGACGGCGAGGCGCGCAAGGCCGGCGCGGCGGGCGTCATCCCGGTGACGCGCCCGATGGCCCTGCTGGCGATGTTCGGCGTGGCGATCTTCGCCGGCGGCATCACCTTCAACGTCACCACGATCTCGCTGCCGAAGGTGATCGACGAGGGCGTCGGGCAGGCCCTGTCGCTCACCTCGATCGGCTCGATCGCCACCGCCGTGTTCGTGTTCGGCGCGATGACCCAGCTGCTGATGGGCCGCCTCGTCGACCGCTTCGGCCTGCCGAGCCTGTTCCTCGGCCTCTCGGTGCTGCAGCCGGTCGGCCTCGGGATCGCTGCGGCGACCACGGGTCCGCTGCTGCTGCTCGGACTGGTGCTGGCGATCGCCGCGATCTACGGGCAGGTCGTCATCAACGACGCGATGATCGCCCGCTACGTCCCGGCGCACCAGCGCGCGAAGGCCTACAGCCTGCGCTACTTCGTGGGCTTCACCGCGAGCGGCTTCGTGGTCCCGGTCATCGCCCTCCTGCACGATCGCGGCGGCTTCCCCCTCGTGCTCGGGATGGCGGCGGCCTTCGGCGCGCTGATCTGGGTCGCCGCCTTCGGCTTCTACCGGCTGGTGCGGGGCGACGCGCGGCCGGTCCTCGCCGCCGCCGAGTAGCGGCTGCGGCGCGGCGCGAAACCTGTTACGGCGGAGACCGTGCAAGCCCTCTCCCTCGTCATCCGCCCCGAGACGCCCGACGATCACGACGCGATCGAGCGGCTGCACGCCCGCGCGTTCGGGCCGGGGCGCTACGCGCGCACCGCCTTCCGGCTCCGCGAGGGCGCGACGCATCGGGCCGACCTCAGCGTCACGGCGTCCGTCGGCAGCTTCCTCGTCGGCTCGGTGCGGATGGCGCCGGTGACGGCCGGCGGCGTCGGCTTCCTGGCGCTCGGGCCGCTGGCCGTCGACCCGAGCTTCTCGGGCCGCGGCGTCGGCACGGCGCTGATGCAGGCGAGCCTGACTGCGGCGGCGGAGGCCGGCGAGGGCCTCGTGATCCTCGTCGGCGACGCGCCGTTCTACGCCCGCTTCGGCTTCCGCCCCGTGCCGGCCGGGCAGCTGGTCCTCCCGGGCCCGGTCGACCCGGCCCGCTTCCTCGCCCTGGAACTGAAGCCCGATTTCCTCGCCACCGCGCAGGGGCCGGTCGCGGCGGACCGTAGGAGCTGACAGGCGGGAAGAGCTGACGGGCCGAGCGCGCCGAAGGTCGGCTCAGAGCCGCGCGATGTAGGCGGCGAGGTCGGCGATCTCGTCGTCCTTCAGCGTCTGCGCGACCTCGTTCATCGCCGGATCGTAGCCGGGTCGTGCGTTCGAGCGATACGCCGTGAGCGCCGCCTTGAGATAGTCCTCGCGCTGGCCGCGGATGCGCGGGAGCGCGTCGCGTCCGGCGAGGTCGGCACCGTGGCAGGAGTTGCACTGGTGCTTGGACACGAGCGCCTGCGCCCGCGCGGCGAGCGCCGGATCGGGCGGCCCGCCCGCGGCGACCGGTGCGGGCAAAGCGGCCAGGGCATCGGCGAAGGCGCGCAGGTCGTCGTCGGAGAGACCGGCGGCCATCTCGTTCATCGGCGCCGCCTCGCGCTGCCGCTCCCGGAACTGGAACAGCTGCGTGACGACGTAGTCGGCCTGTTGCGCCCCGAGGGAGGGCACGCCCTCGGTCTCGGAGGTGCCCTGCGCCCCGTGGCAGGCGAGGCAGGGTGCGAGGCGCTCACCCAACGGAGCGGACGAGGCCGCCCCGAGGAGGAGCGTCGCGAGGGCGAGCGCGGGGGCGAGCGATCGGATCATTTCGCGGCGCTGACCCGGTAGATCGCGCCGTTGTAGTCGTCCGAGACCAGGAGCGCGCCGTCCTGGGCGACCAGCACGTCGACCGGGCGGCCGACATACGTGTTGTCCTGCAGGAAGCCGGTAAGAAACGGCTCGACGGAGGCGACCTTGCCGTCGGGTCCGAGCCGCGCCACCACCACGTCGCCGCCGAGCTTGCGCGTACGGTTCCACGAGCCGTGCCGGGCGATGAACATCGCGTTCTTGTAGTCCGCCGGGAACATCGCGCCGGTGTAGAAGCGCAGGCCGAGCGAGGCGGTGTGCGGACCGAGCAGGGCCGCCGGCGCCGCGAACTCGGCGCAGGAATGGCCCCAGCCGTATTCCGGGTCTGTGAAGGTGCCCTGGTGGCAGTACGGGAAGCCGAAATGCTGCTTGCCGGGCTCGGTCAGCACGTTCAGCTCGTCGTTCGGGATGTCCTCCGAGACCCAGTCGCGGCCGTTGTCGGTGAACCAGAGCTGCTTCGTCGTGGGGTTCCAGTCGAAGCCGACGGTGTTGCGCACGCCGCGGGCGACCACCTCGACGTTCTTGCCGTCGAGGTCCATCCGCCGGATCTGGGCGTGGGTGTCGGGCGGCATCGTGATGTTGCCGGGCGATCCCACCGGCACGTAGAGCTTGTCGTCGGGGCCGATGGCGATGAACTTCCAGCCGTGCGCCTCGTCCTTGGGCAGGTCGTCGTAGACCAGCACCGGCTTCGGCACGTCGTCGAGGCGGGCCTCGATGCCGTCGTAGCGCCAGATCTTCGAGAGCTCGGCCACGAACAGCGACCCTTCGTGGAACGCGAGCCCGTTCGGCCGGTGCAGGCCGGTGGCGATGGTCTTGACCTCGCGCTTCCCGTCCGGCCCGACCTTCGCCGGGATCGCGTAGACCTTGCCGACCGCGCGGGTGCCGACGAACAGCGTCCCGTCCGGGCTCTGGCGCATCGAGCGGGCGTTGGCGAGGCCGCTGGCATAGACCTCGACCTTGAAGCCCTCGGGCACGGTCAGCTTGTCGAGGGGGAGCTTGGCCAGGGCGGTGGCGAGCGGCGGCGCGGCGATCGGCGCGAGCTTGGCGGCGTCCCCGCCCTCGGGCCGGCCGAAGAGCGC
>NZ_VRUT01000256.1:0-4220 GCF_008039465.1 Methylobacterium sp. WL120
GCTTACGGCGCGCCTACTCGGCGGCGGGCTGCGCGACCGCCCCGCGGGACGCCGGCGGCTTCCCGGCCGGGCGGCGGGCGAGCACGTCGCGCAGGAAGCGCCCGGTATGGCTCGCCTTCGACGCGGCGATCTGCTCGGGCGTGCCTTCGGCCACCACCACGCCGCCGCCGTCGCCGCCCTCCGGCCCCATGTCGATCACCCAGTCGGCGGTCTTGATGACCTCGAGGTTGTGCTCGATCACCACGACGGTGTTGCCCTGGTCGACGAGCTCGTGGAGCACCTCCATCAGCTTGGCGACGTCGTGGAAGTGCAGGCCGGTGGTCGGCTCGTCGAGGATGTAGAGGGTGCGCCCGGTCGAGCGCTTCGACAGCTCCTTGGAGAGCTTCACCCGCTGCGCCTCGCCGCCCGACAGGGTGGTGGCCTGCTGCCCGACGCTGACGTAGTCGAGCCCGACGCGCTTCAGGGTCTCCATCTTCTCGCGGATCGTCGGCACCGCCTTGAACAGGTCGGCGGCCTCCTCGACGGTCATGTCGAGCACGTCGGCGATGGACTTGGCGCGGTACTTCACCTCCAGCGTCTCGCGGTCGTAGCGCTTGCCCTTGCACACGTCGCAGGTGACGTAGACGTCGGGCAGGAAGTGCATCTCGATCTTGATGACGCCGTCGCCCGAGCACGCCTCGCAGCGGCCGCCGCGCACGTTGAACGAGAACCGCCCCGGCTGGTAGCCGCGGGCCTTGGCCTCGGGCAGGCCGGCGAACCAGTCGCGGATCGGGGTGAAGGCGCCGGTATAGGTCGCCGGGTTCGAGCGCGGGGTGCGCCCGATCGGCGACTGGTCGATGTCGATGACCTTGTCGAGGTGCTCCAGGCCTTCGAGCCGGTCGAACGGCGCCGGGTGCTCCAGCGCGCCGTTCAGGCGCTTGGCCACCGCCTTGTAGAGCGTGTCGATGATCAGCGTGGACTTGCCGCCGCCCGAGACGCCGGTGACGCAGGTGAAGGTGCCGAGCGGAATCTCGATGTCCACGTTCTTCAGGTTGTTGCCGCGGGCGCCGAACACGCCGAGCTTGCCCTTGCGCCCTTTGCGCCGCGCCGTCGGGGTCCGCACGGACTTCTCGCCGGTGAGGTACTTGGCGGTGAGCGATTCGGGATGCGCCAGCACCTCCGCGGGCGTGCCCTGCGCGATGATCCGGCCGCCGTGGATGCCGGCGCCCGGCCCGACGTCGACGACGTAGTCGGCCTGGAGGATCGCGTCCTCGTCGTGCTCGACCACGATCACCGAGTTGCCGAGGTCGCGCAGCCGCTTCAGCGTGCCGAGCAGGCGCTCGTTGTCGCGCTGGTGCAGGCCGATCGAGGGCTCGTCGAGCACGTAGAGCACGCCGGTGAGGCCCGAGCCGATCTGCGAGGCCAGCCGAATGCGCTGGCTCTCGCCGCCCGACAGCGTTCCCGAGCCGCGGGCCAGCGTCAGGTATTCGAGGCCGACGTCGACGAGGAAGGACAGGCGGTCGCGGATCTCCTTCAGGATCCGCACCGCGATCTCGTTCTGCTTGGCGGTGAGCCTGGCCGGCAGCTCCGAGAACCAGCGGTGGGCCTCGCTCACCGAGAGCGCGGTGACCGCGCCGACATCCTCCATCGCGACCTTGACGGCCAGCGCCTCGACCTTCAGCCGCTTGCCGCCGCAGGCGGCGCAGGGGGTCTCGCTCATGAAGCGCGAGATCTCGTCACGGGCGGCGTCGCTCTCGGTCTCCTTGTAGCGGCGCTCCAGGTTCGGGATCACGCCCTCGAACGGCTTGTTGACGGCGTACTTGCGCATGCCGTCGTCGTAGTCGAAGCGGATCGTCTGCTTGCCCGAGCCGTAGAGGATGATCGCGCGGGCCGCCTCGGGAAGCCGCGACCAGGCCGTGTCGGTCTTGAAGCCGTAATGCCGGGCCAGCGCGTCGAGCGTCTGCCCGTAATAGGGCGAGGTGGACTTGGCCCAGGGGCCGATGGCGCCGCGCTTGAGGGTGAGCGCCTCGTCGGAGATCACCAGCTCGGCGTCGATCCGCATCTCGTGGCCGATGCCGCCGCAGGTCGGGCAGGCGCCGAACGGGTTGTTGAAGGAGAACAGCCTCGGCTCGATCTCGGCGATGGTGAAGCCCGAGACCGGGCAGGCGAAGCGCGACGAAAGCGTGATCTTCTCTCTGCTCTCGCCCTCGGGCACGTCGGCGAACTCGATGTCGGCGATGCCGTCGGCGAGCTCGAGCGCGGTCTCGAAGGAATCGGCGAGCCGGGCGGCGATGTCGGCCCGCACCACGATCCGGTCGACCACCACGTCGATGTCGTGCTTGAGCTTCTTGTCGAGCTTCGGCACGTCGTCGATCGGGTAGTACTCCCCGTCGATCCGCAGGCGCTGGAAGCCCTTCTTCTGGAACTCGGCGATCTCCTTGCGGTACTCGCCCTTGCGGCCGCGGACGACGGGCGCGAGCAGGTAGAGCCGGCTCTTCTCGGGCAGCGCCAGGACGCGGTCGACCATCTGCTGGACCGTCTGGCTCTCGATCGGCAGGCCGGTGGCGGGCGAGTACGGAATGCCGACGCGCGCCCAGAGCAGGCGCATGTAGTCGTAGATCTCGGTGACGGTCCCCACGGTGGAGCGCGGGTTCTTCGAGGTGGTCTTCTGCTCGATCGAGATCGCCGGCGAGAGCCCGTCGATCTGGTCGACGTCGGGCTTGGACATCATCTCCAGGAACTGGCGCGCATAGGCCGAGAGCGACTCGACGTAGCGGCGCTGCCCCTCGGCGTAGATCGTGTCGAAGGCGAGCGACGACTTGCCCGAGCCCGAGAGCCCGGTGAACACCACGAGCTTGTCGCGCGGGATCGTCAGGTCGACGTTCTTGAGGTTGTGCTCGCGCGCGCCGCGCACCGAGATCACCCGCCGGTCGCGCTCGGCCGGCGTCTCGCGGTCGAACAGGCGCTCGAGCTTCGCGTCGATGCCGGCCTCGGCCTCGACGGCCGGGTTCGCCTTCGCGGGCTTCCCGGCCGCCGGCGCCTTGGTTGCGGGGGGCTTCGCTGCGGAAGTCGTCGCTGCGGAAGTCTTCGCTGCGGAAGTCTTGCCGGCAGGCGTCTTCCCGGCGGAGTTCTTCCCGGCGGGCGTCTTGGCGGCGACGGCTTTGGCCATGGCGGGGGCGGTCTTTCGAGGCGTCGACGCGGGCGGGATCCGGCGATCGCGAATGCGACCGCCGCGCCGGGTCATGTCGTCCGTCCGAAGCCTTCGGCAAGGTGCGGCGGGCGGGACGCAGGCCCGGCATGCTTGCGCGTCTGCTAGAACGAAACGCGTACGCGGGCAACTCGCCAGCCGTTCCGGGCCGCCGCCGCGCACGCCACGCCCGCCTGGGCCCGGCGCCGAGGCGTGGCCGCTTCCCGGCTTACTGCATCGCCTTCGTCATCGCCTCGGAGGAGGAGGCCTTCGGGTTGGCCTTGCAGTAGGCGCGCATCTTGGCGTCGAGCGCGGAGGCCTGGGGGTCGGCGGCGATCATCGCCTTGTCGGCGGGGCTGAGCGAGGCCTGCGCCTGCGCGTCGGCCTTGAGATAGTCGGCGCAGCTCATGTCGCCGGTCTGGGCTTGGGCGGCGGCGAGGCCGGCGATCAGCAGGCTCGCTGCGAGGAGGGTACGGGTCATGATCGCCTCGGAGTTGGACGGACCCGGAACCGTCGCGCGGTCGCGAGCGACTCCTCCGTAGGACGACACCGCACCCGGCGTCCGTCGCCGACCTTGCCCAGGCGTCCGGAAAGCATGACGGCCCGTCCCAAACCGGCCTGCCGGACTGAGGAAGCCTGCGGTTGTATCGATTGGTGTGCTGAAATATCGAGCTGATCTTAGATTGCAACCGCCTGTTTACCACCTGCGGCTTTATCATTTGTCAAAGCCTTGTGCGAATGAAGGATTGGCAAGCGGATGACGACCGGTGTTCTGATGTCCTTGCGCGGCCGCATCGTGGCGGTCGCGCTGGCACCTTGCCTCGCCTTCGCCGCGGTGGCCGGGGTCGCGATCGCGGACCGGATGGCGCAGCGCGCCGAAGTGGTCCAGGTCGAGGACCTGGTCGGCCTCGCCTCGCGGATCAGCGCCTTCGTCCACGAGGGCCAGCGCGAGCGCGGCGGCTCCAGCCTGTTCCTCGCCTCGAAGGGCACGCAGTTCAAGGCCGAGCTCGTCGCCCAGCGCGCGCGCACCGACGCCGCCCGCCAGGGCCTGGCC
>NZ_VRUT01000257.1:0-4158 GCF_008039465.1 Methylobacterium sp. WL120
GCTCGACCTCGTGCGCCTCGACGCCGGCGGCGCGGCGCTCGCCCGCCGGATCGACGCCGCGCTGCCCCCGCCGGCCTGGTGGGACGCCGAATGCGGCGGCCTCAACCTCGCCGACGCGAACCTCGACCGGGCGCGGATGGAGGGCGCGAACCTCTCGCACGCCAACCTGCGGCGGGCGACGCTGTCGGGGGCGGTCGGACGCTCGGCCGACTTCTCGTATGCGATCCTGGAGGAGGCCGACCTCGGCGAGGCCGATCTCAGCGGCACGGATTTCCGCGGCATCGTCGCCGGCCAGGCGAGCTTCCGCGAGGCGATGCTGGAGGATGCGCGCTTCGACGACGCGGCCCTGCGCTTCGCGAGGTTCCCGAAGGCGCTGTTGGACGGCGCGGACTTCTCCGGCGCCGACCTGTGGGGCGCCGACTTCACCGGCGCGGATGCGGACGACACCAGCTTCAAGCGGGCGCGCCTCGACGAGGCCGACCTCTCGGACGTGAACCTGACGCATGCCGACTTCGAGGGCGCGAGCCTGACCAAGGCCCGCCTCGTGGGCTCGCGCCTACGCGGTGCGAACCTCTCCAACGTCAAGCTCGACGGCGCCGACCTCTCCGGCGCCGACCTGTCCGACACCAGCTTGGTGCGGCTGAACTTCGTCACCTGCAAGCTGCGCCACGCGCGCTTCGCCGGCGCTTGGCTCAACGGCACGCGGATGCGGATCGAGCAGCTCGACGGCATGGTCGGCGAGGAGGCGGCTGGCGACTACGCCGGCGCGCAGGCGAGCTACCTCGCCCTGGAGCAGAACCTGAAGAGCATCGGCAGCCACGACGAGGCGAGCTGGGCGTACAAGCGCGGCCGCCGCATGGGCCGGCTTGAAGCAGGCCAGAAGACCCGCGCGGCCTGGACCGCCCGCGACGGGCGTGCCGTCTTCCGCCATGGCTACCGCTGGACCTCGGACCGCTTCGTCGAGTGGCTGTGCGACTACGGCGAGAGCCTGTCGCGGATCGCCCGCGCCTTCGCCATCCTCATCGTCGCCTTCGCCGCCCTGTTCGGCCTCGCCGGCGGCCTGATCCCGGACGGATCCAGCGAGCCGACCCGCAACGCCGTCGACTGGCTGAGCTACAGCGCGCTCAACATGATGACGGCGAACCCGCCGGAGATCGGCGTGAAGCCGATCGGCCGCTTCACCAACCTGCTCGTCGGCATCGAGGGGGCGGCCGGAATCATCCTGATGGGGCTGTACGGCTTCGTTCTCGGCAACCGGCTCCGCCGCTGATTTCCGCGGGGCCGCCCTATCTGTCGGGCAAGCCCGCGACGGCCGAGGATCGACGACGAACATGCCCGATTGGATACGCGACACCGTGTGGTGGCAGGTCTACCCCCTCGGCTTCGTCGGGGCGGAGCAGACCCTCCGGCGCGGCATGGCGACCGCGCATCGCCTGGACCACGTCGCCGCCTGGATCGACTACGCCGCCGACCTCGGCGCGACCGGGCTGGCGCTCGGGCCGATCTTCGCGTCCTCCACCCACGGCTACGACACGATCGATTACCTGCGCATCGATCCGCGCCTCGGCGACGATTCCGACTTCGACCGCCTGGTCGCGGCCGCCCATGCCCGCGGCCTCAAGGTCCTGCTCGACGGCGTGTTCAACCATGTCGGGCAGGACTTCGCCGCCTTCCGCGCGGTGCTCGACGAGGGGCCGTCGGCGGCGCAGGCCGGGTGGTTCCCCCTGACCTGGCCGGAGGGGACGAACCCCGGCGACGTGCCGGACCACCGCTGCTTCGAGGGCCACCGCGCCCTCGTCACGCTGAACCACGACCATCCCGAGGTCGCCGACCACGTCGTGGCGGTGATGAACCACTGGCTCGCCCGAGGCGCCGACGGCTGGCGGCTCGACGCCGCCTACGCCGTGCCGCGGGCGTTCTGGACCCGCGTCCTGCCGCGGGTCCGCGCCGCACATCCCGAGGCCTACTTCGTCGGCGAGGTGATCCATGGCGACTACGCCGGCATCGTCGCCGAGACGGGCGTGGATTCGGTGACGCAGTACGAGCTGTGGAAGGCGATCTGGTCCGGACTGAACGACCGCAACCTGTTCGAGCTCGCCCACGCCCTGAAGCGGCACGATTCATTCCTCGACGCCTTCGTGCCGATGACCTTCGTCGGAAACCACGACGTGACCCGGATCGCCAGCCGGCTCGCCGACATCCGGCACCTGCCGCACGCTCTGGCCGTGCTGTTCACGGTCGGCGGCGCGCCCTCGATCTATGCCGGCGACGAGCAGGCCTTCCGCGGCCTCAAGGAGGAGCGCGAAGGCGGCGACGACGCGATCCGCCCCGCATTTCCGCCGTCGCCCGACGACCTCGCCCCAGAGGGCTGGCCGACCTACAGGCTGCATCAGGACCTCGTCGCCCTGCGGCGCCGGAACCCCTGGCTCCATACGGCGCGAACGCGGACGCTGCACCTGACCAACACCGCCATGACGCTGGAGACCCGCGGCGACGGGCACCGGCTCCTCCTCGCCCTCAACCTGTCGGACGAGCCCACCGAGCAGCCGGCGCCCGGTGCGCGCGGGCTGGAAGCCGGTCAGGCCGACCTCCTCTCTGCGCCCGCCGGCCGCATCCGCCTTCCGCCGCACGGCTGGGCGATCCTCGCGGCGGAGGCGTGATCGCGGCGGCTTTCGACCTATGTCGGAGTTGGGGACGGGGCGTTCGAAGCGGACCATGCCAATGAGACCGGGAAGACGCGTCCACCGCAGGCCGTTGCCAGGCCTGCTCCTCGCGACAGCCATCGGCGCCGCCGTCCCATCCGAGGCGTTCGCGCTGGAGGTGACCCGCTCGCGCGTCGTCGCCGCGCCGCCCGCGGCGGTCTGGTCGCTGGTCGGCGGATTCTGCGACATCGCGCGTTGGCATCCACAGGTGAAGCGCTGCACGCTGTCGTCGGAAAGCGGCGCGCCGGTGCGCGCGCTGGTGGCGGCGGGCGGGCTCGGCACGCTGATCGAGACCGAGACGGCGCGGGACGAGGCGGCGATGAGCTATTCCTACCGCCTGGTCTCGGGGCCGCTGCCGGTGAAGGATTACGCCGCGACGCTCTCGGTGGCGCCGATCGGCGAGGGCGCCGGAAAGGGCGCGACCATCACCTGGACCGCGCACTTCGAGGCCGAGGGGATGACCGAGGAGGAGGCGGTCGCCGACATCGCCGGGGTCTACGAGGCCGGGCTCGCCGGCATCGCCAGGGAAGCCGCGCCTTAGGCGTCCCTAGGATCAGTCCTTCGACAGGCTGTCGATCAGGTGGTTCAGGTCGATCCGCATCGCCTGCACCTCGGGCTCCGTCAGGTCGAGCTGGCACATCACGCTCTGGCGCACCTCCGCCGCGTCGGCACGCAGGGCGCGACCCTTCTCGGTCAGGGCGATCTCGACCTCGCGCTCGTCGGTCCGGCGGCGGTTGCGCTGCAGCAGGCCGGCCGTCTCCAGGCGCTTCAGCACCGGCGTCAGCGTGCCGGAATCGAGGCGGAGGCGCCGGCCGATCTCGGAGACGGTGACGCCGTCGGCCTCCCACAGGACCATCAGCACGAGGTATTGCGGGTAGGTCAGACCGATCCGTTCGAGGAGCGGACGGTAGGACTTCGTCATCCGGTGCGCGGCCGCGTAGAGGGCGTAGCAGAGCTGGTTGTCGAGGAGCAGGGGATCCCTGGTCCGGTCGAACTCCGCCCCGGGCGGCTCCCGCAACTCCTCCGTCATGCACGCCATCTCAGTCGTCCACATCGCCACGCACGGAAATCCGTCGCGTTCCCCCGTTGCCCCGATCGCCCGGCATAGCACGATATCTCCGGTCGTTGAGAGGGCGGTGACGACTTTCGGTCGAAAAGCGCGTCACGCAGAGCAGCTTACCGTATCAGGCGCCGAGACCGTCGAGGCTCGCGAGCAGCCCCGGCTCGTCCTCGAGCGTGCGCAGGTCGAGGTGTACCGCGCCGTCGGCGATGCGGCCGATCACCGGAACCGGCAGGGCGCGCAAGGCCGCCGCCATGCGCTTCGGCCAGGCGCCGCCGCGACGCGCCCCGTCGCCGGCGGCCTGGGTGAGCACGAGGCAGGCGCTCGGCAGGGTCTCGACCGGCAGCGCGCCCGAGCCGAGCTGGCTGCTGCAGGCGGCGCCGGCCACCTCCGCCC
>NZ_VRUT01000258.1:0-4109 GCF_008039465.1 Methylobacterium sp. WL120
GGCCGGGTGCACCACCTCGGGGCCGTGGGGTTTTTGGGCCTTGGTCGCCTGTTGCGCGTTTTTGGGTTTGTCCTCGGCCTGCTGCACGCGCTGGCCCGCGCCCGCGCGCGTGGGCGCGGGCGCGGGCCTGCGCGTGCTGCTGGCCGAGGACAACCCGATCAACGCGCTCCTGGCGACCAAGGCCCTGGAACGCCTCGGCGCCGAGGTGGTGCACGCGGCCGACGGGCTCGAGGCCCTGGCGCGGATCGCGGACGGCGGCGTGTTCGACCTCGCCCTGATCGATATCCGTATGCCGAACTGCGACGGCCACGAGACCGCCCGCCGCATCCGCGCGGCCGAAGCCCGCGCGCGGTCCGGCCGCCTCCAGCTCGTGGCGCTCACCGCCAACGCGGGCCGCGAGGACGAGAAGGCCGCCCGCCGCGCCGGCTTCGACGGGTTCCTCGCCAAGCCCCTCGACCTCAAGCTGCTGCCCGGCCTGCTGGAACGCCGCGTGGCGCGGGCGGCTTGACGGACGCGTCCCCCCAAGCGAACACCGGCACCATGTCCGCTTCCGCCACGACCGCCGACCCGCACCCGAAGTCCCGCGACCCAGGCGGCCTCGCCGCCTGGGGCATCGCCGCCCTCGTGGCGGCGACGGTACTGCTCGGCGTGCTCCTGCCGAACCGCGCCCCCCACGGCTCGGTCTCGCCGGCCGCGGACGCGACCTGCGCCGAATGGGGCGACGGCTGCAGCGTCTGCCGGCGGCAGGCCGAGGGGCCGGCCTGCTCGCTGCCGGGCATCGCCTGCACGCCCGGCCCGCTGCGCTGCCTGCAGCGCGTCGGCGGTTGACGTCTGCCGGCGCGCCTCGGCCCACCTTCCGCTTCGCGCCGAGCCCGAACGGGCGCCTGCATCTCGGCCACGCCTATTCTGCGCTGCTCAACGCCGACCTCGCCGCCCGAACCGGCGGCCGTGTTCTGCTACGGATCGAGGACATCGACCCGGCCCGATCGCGACCCGAGCTGGTGGACGCGATCATGTCTGATCTCGCCTGGCTCGGCCTCCGCTTCGAAGCGCCCGTCCGCCATCAGTCGCAGCACATGCAGGCCTATCGCGACGCCCGCGACCGGCTGATCGCGCGGGGCCTCGCCTATCCCTGCTTCTGCACCCGCGGCGACGTCCGCACCGCGACCGAGTACAGCGCCGCGCGCGACCCGGACGGCGCGCCGCTCTATCCCGGAACCTGCCGCGGCATCCCCCCGGAGGCCGCCGCCGCCCGACGTACTGCGGGCGCGCCGCACGCCTGGCGGCTCGACATGGCTCGGGCGTTGGCAACGGAATCCGGCACCCATGGCTATGCCGATCTCGCTCTCTCATCACCCGCCGAGCGGGGAGGGGAGGGAGTGTCTCATGAAACGTTTCGGGTCGACGATCCCGTCCGCTGGGGCGACGCCGTGATCGCGCGCCGCGACGTGCCGACGAGCTATCATCTCGCCGTCGTCGTCGACGACGCGCACCAGGGCGTCACCCACGTGGTGCGCGGTCGCGACCTCGAGGCGGCGACCGACCTCCACGTCCTGCTCCAGGCGCTGCTCGGCTTGCCCACCCCACGCTACCATCACCACGCCCTGATCCTCGGGCCGGACGGCGGCAAGCTCGCGAAATCGAAGGCGTCCGCGAGCCTCGCCGACCTGCGCGCGCGCGGCGACACCGCCGAAGCGATCCGCGCGACGGTCGGCTTCGCCTGAAGGGCAGACCGCCTCAGCGCACCGCCGCATCGCGCTGCGCCATCGCGGTGGCGCTCTTCGACTTCTGCATCACGGCGTCGATCTGCTCGCGCTGGCGCTTGAACTCGGTGAGCATCCGGCCGTCGAGCTCGCGCCCGCGCGGCACCCGGATCTTCATCGGGTCGACGAAGTGGCCGTTGATGATGACCTCGTAGTGCAGGTGCGCGCCGGTGGAGAGGCCGGTGGAGCCGACATAGCCGATCACCTGGCCCTGGCGCACCCGCGCGCCTTCGGTGACGCCGCGCCCGAACCGCGACATGTGGTTGTAGGTGGTGACGTAGCCGTTGATGTGCTGGATCTCGACCCGGCGACCGTAGCCCGACGTCATCTCGGCCCGGATCACGGTGCCGTTGCCGGCGGCCACGATCGGCGTGCCGATCGGGTTCGACCAGTCGACGCCGGTGTGGAGCTTGGCGTAGCCGAGCACCGGGTGACGGCGATAGCCGAAGCCCGAGCGCATGATGCCGTCGGCGATCGGCTTGCGGATCAGGAACTTCTTGAGCGAGCGGCCCTGGTCGTCGAGGTAGTCGATCGAGCCGTCGTCCGGGGACTGGAAGCGGTAGACCTTCCGCTGTTCCCCGCCGAGGTTCAACGACGCGTAGAGCAGGTCGGGCCGGTCGGCCGAGGCGCCGGCATCCTCGTCGTAGGTGTAGAACACGTCGAGGCCGTCGCCGGCCGAGATTCGCCGCTGGAAGTCGAGGTCGTAGCTGAACACCCGCACGATGTCCTCGACCGTGGCCCGCGGCAGCTCGTGCCGGGCCGCTGTCTCGTAGAGGCTCTGGTACAGGCGCGGACCCGAGCCGCCATCCTCCTCGTCGTCCTCGGCGTTCTCGGCGCTCGCCGCCGGCTTCTGCGACGGCGCCTCCTCGGGGGGAGGGGCCACCGAGACGAAGGCGCCCCGATCGTTGATCGCCGCGATCCCCTCGATCCCGCCCTCGCCGTAGAGCACGACCCGGGTCACTTGGCGCGGGTCGCCGGGCTTCGCGCCGGGGGCGATCTGCAGGCGGAACTGCTGCCCTTCCGCGAGCGCCCCGGTCTTGGTCCTACCGCCGATCGCCGTGACGATGCCGCGGATCTGCTCTTCCGAGGCGAAGCCGGTGGCGCGCACCACGGCCTCCAGCGTGTCGCCGCGCTTCAGCGCGAGGTCGCGCTCCTCGACGATCGGCGTTTCGTTCGGGCGCAGCTCGACCTTGGCGAGCTTGGTCACGTTCTCGGGCACGACCAGCACTTCGATCGACTTGAACGGGTTGCCGTCGTTGGCGGTCTTGGGCGATCCCGCGAAGTCCGGCGTCGGCGCGCCCTGCAGGGTGCGCGACAGCAGGATCTGCGGCGCGATCGGGATCGCGGTGCGCCGGCCCGCCTCTGCCGAGATCCGCCGCTCTTCCTCGACCTGCGCCGTCACGTCGTCGTCGGACAGCGCGGCGGAGCCGGCCTCGACCGTCGCGTCGGCGAGGTCGCGCTTGACCACGCTGACCTCCGCGCCGGGCGCGTCGGCGGAGCCGGGATCAGGCGCCCGCTCGACCGGCTCGTCGGAAACGAACTTCATCGGATCGAATTTCGGGATGTCGCCGGCGAACACCCCGGTCGACATCGACAGCGCCGTGGTGATCCGCACGAAGGGGCGGACCTTGATGATCTCGCGGTCCCCCAGGCGCACCGTCACCGGCGAGCGGAAGCTCTGCTTGGCCGAGGCGATCATCAGATTGCGCACGAGGCGGTCGCCCTTGCGCGCGAGGTTGGTGCCGCCCTCGCTCGGCTGGGGCCGGGGCGCCACGCTCACCCGTTCCGGGATGGCGGCGAAGGAGGCCTCGCCCTGCAGCGAGACGTGCAGCGCCGCCCCGATCAGCGCCGCGCCGGTGAGGCCGGTGAGCGCCGAGGCGCAGAGCCAGCGCAGGTTGACCTCGCGGCGGTCGATGCGCGTCGCATCCGATCCGAGCAGGTCGAGGGCCGGCTGAATCCCGTGGGCATGACCCGGCGGGGTCCGCGGGCCGCCGGCCTCGCCGATCTTGAGACGGTCGCGGTTCACCAAGAGCGCCTTGTCGGAGGAGGGCGGCTTCAAGGGCCGCCAAGACATGAGCATGTCGAAGGGCAGCATGTCGAGATTGAGGCGCCTCGTGCGCGAGCGCGCTTCAACTCATGGATCCGTCGGGTCAGGTCCATCCGTCAGGAGAGATGCGCGACGATCCACTCGGGGCCGCCTTCCGGTCTCCGTCACCGTCCTGTCGTGAAAATCCGCAAAAGTTCCATTTCGCCTGTTGACGGGCTGGGTGGGTGTCCGTATACCCCTGTTCATCGAACGGGGGCGGCGGCGACGCGGTTCTGGTTCGGGACCACCGACATGACGAG
>NZ_VRUT01000259.1:0-4077 GCF_008039465.1 Methylobacterium sp. WL120
GAGGGCGGCTACCGGCCCTGGCCCGGCCAGACCGCGCGTTCGCCCTTCGGCGACGACGACCTGCGCCCGCGCCGCCGCGATCCCGACTACCTGTTCGGCGACGACCCGCGCTACTGACGCCGCCCCCCCCTTCTCCCCTTCGAGGTCCTTCCGTGCTGCTGCAGCGACCCGTTCGCCTTGCCTTGCCCCTGCTCGTGCTCGCGGGCGTCCCGTCCGCGATGGCCCAGGCGACGCCCCCCTCGCCGGCGCAACCGGGCATGGCCGCGACGGCCGCGACGGCCGGGCGCATCCGGGAGGTCGCCTCGGTCGCCGCCGTCGACCCGACCACGCTGAAGCCCGGGACGATCCTGGTGAGCGACCACCGCGACACCCCCTCGGCGCCCGAGAACGGGCTGACGCCCTACCTCGACTGGGTGCGGACCAAGCCGGTGGAGGCGGCCGCGCTCTCGCCCTTCCCCGGCTACAAGGAGCCGGACTACACCACCACCGTGAACGGGGTCGCCAAGCCGCGGCACGAGGCGCTGAAGGTCTACGTCGCCGAGGGGCGCTTCGTGGTGGCACGGCCCGCCGAGGCGATCGACCTGTCGGCGCTGGCGCAGCTCGGCTTCGTGCAGGCGATGGACCCGGCGATCAAGCACAAGGCGCTCGACCCCGCCGACGTGACGCCGACGAAGGACCCGGCCGCGGCCTTCGCCCGCCGTCCCGACCGGCCGTGGTGCGAGCCGGGCACGGTGTGCATCGAGTCGCGCTACGACCTGGAGGGCAAGCTGCCGCTGGGCGTGAAGCTCGCCAACAAGCTGGAGGAGGGCGGCGCAAAGAAGATCGCCGAGTTCGTCTCGTTCCAGAGCGAGCTGCGCACCCTACCGCCCGACCGGGCCGCGAGCCTGGGGGCGCTGACCAAGGTCGACACCACGGTGACGGGCGGGCTCGAGCAGACGATCTTCTGGGTCAACCAGATCCTGCGCTTCGGCAAGTTCCTGGCGGTGTTCCAGCCGATGCCGAACGACCCGACCAAGACCGTCGTCACCACCTACATGGCGCTGGCGATCAAGGGCGACGTCCTCGACCGCAAGGCGGAATACGCCCGCGTGCCCGTGCTGAGGAACCTGCTGCCGGCGCAGGTGCTGATGGGCAACTCGAGCTTCAACACCGGCACCTCGATCAGCGCCGGCCTGCCGACCTACGCCCGCAACCGCATCGCGGCCTTCGCCGACGCCCTCGCCAAGCGCTAAGCGCCCCCGGGGCCTCGCCCCGCACCGCGGAAGGCGGCGCGGGGACCGGCCCGAACGATCGGAGACGCCGGCGGATCAGTAGCCGCGATTCACGATCGAGGGCATCGAGGGCTGCGTGTACAGGCGGTTCACGTCGGGCCGGGTCTGGGTGCCGTTGGTGTCGTTCGAGCGCCGGTAGTTGTCGGTGTTGAAGGTCTCCGCCAGGCCGCTGCGGCTGTCGGGGCCGTCGACGCTGTTGCAGGCGGCGAGGCCGCCGAGCAGGGCGGCCGCGAGGGCGAGGGGAGCAAGGGTCCGAAGGGTCGGGACGGGGCGCATCGCAGGTTCCTGGGGCGTCATCGTGAGGGAGGCGCGGGAATCGCCGGTGCCGGCGGAGGTGTCGGGCCGGTGTGGCCGCGTCAAGGCGGTGCCGCTCGCGTAAAGCGGTTGCCGGGGATCCGATGTCGGATGGCCACGGAAAAGTCACCACGGCGTGGCTTTGCGGCCGCGAACCGGGGCATTCGTGTGGAGGAGCCGCCCCACAACCCTGGCCAAGCGGCCGCGTTCCGGCGACAACCGCCGGGATGAGCCGAAAGCCTTCATGAGCAACGTCCTGCCCTTCCGCCCGCGCACCCCCGTGCAGCAACTCGCCCGGTGCGAGGTCGTCGCCGTCGCCGGCGACCTCCTCACGCTGCTCGAACAGCTCGAGGATGTGAGCGCGCGCGCCGCCGCCATGGGGCGCCCGGCCCTCGAGGTCGAGCGCACGGTCCAGCACCTGCTCGACGCGGTCGGCGCCGTCGAGCGCGCGCTCGACTGCATCGGCGAGGGCGAGCAGGCCGCGCCGGCCTGACGCCGGGCGCCACGTCCCGACCCGAATGCACGACTCGTACGGGGCATGAGAACCCGAACGAGGACGGCGCGAACGCAATCCGACCCCGACGCGAGCGCCTCTCGTAGGCTCGTCGCACGCTCGCCCTCGCGAGCCCGCCTCCCGCCCTGACACACCGAGCCGACCTGCCGACGTTGCGTGCAATGTCCGCGGAACTGTCGCGCTTAAGTTGTCGTTGAGGGGGTGTCAGCGCACGCGCCGTGCGGTGCGCCCCATTTCCAATGCTCGAGCATCCTCGGAGGGATCGATGACGTCGTCCTTGAACCGTCGCGCCCTCGCCGTGGTGATCGCCGGCGGCCTCGTCGCAGGCGGCGCCGCCCAGGCCCAAGCGGCCGAGATCGGCTTCTTCGAGGCCTTGTTCGGCGGGGCGCGGCCGGCCGTGCAGGCGCCCGAGCCGAGCCAGCCCGCCTACGCCGGGGCCCAGATCCGTCACCGCAGCCGCCGGGCCGCCGCGCCGCGTCCGCGGATCCGCTACGCCGCCCTGCCCGCCTCCGAGCCGTTGAAGGTGCGGATCACCGATCGCCAGAAGCCGATCGACATGAAGGGCGGCGCCGTCGCCGCCCTGATGAAGGACGAGACTCTGCGCCCCGGCGACATCGTGGTCCTGAACACCGGCGCCCGCGTCTTCACCGGCGATCCCGACGCGGCGCACACGATGCGCGACTTCGTCCCGGTGGAGCGCTCGACCTACGTCGACCGCGGCACCCGCAAGCAGCTCGCCGCCCTGATGGCGCCGGCCTCGGCCTTGCCGGCCGACCAGGCCCGAAAGTTCGTCGAGCGCCTGAAGAGCACCCCCCGCACCCCCGCGACGCTCGTGCCGCAGCAGGCCTCGATGCGGATCATCAGCCCCTGGACGGTGGCGCCGTAAGGCGCCGACCCGCTCGCCGTTCAGGTCGCCGAGGCGCCGGCGAGGCTCGCCCAGACCGTGCCGTAGTGGCAGGCGGCCGCGGCGAGCACGAAGGCGTGCCAGATGGCGTTCTGGAACGGCAGCTTGCGCCAGACGTGGAAGATGACGCCGACCGAGTAGAGCAGGCCGCCGACGGCGAGCATCCATAGGGCGGTCGGCTGCAGGGCCGAGATCACGGATTCGTAGGCGAAGAGGCCGCACCAGCCGAGCAGCAGGTAGAGGCCGATCGACAGGCGGTCGAAGCGGCCGGGCAGCAGCAGCTTCACGGCGATGCCGATCCCGGCCACGATCCAGACGAAGGCGAGGAGCCCCCAGGCCATCGGCCCTGTCCCGACGAGGGCGACGAGCGGCGTGTAGGTGCCGGCGATCATCAGGTAAATCAGCGCGTGGTCGGCCCGGCGAAGCAACCATTTGCGCCGGCCGACGGGGTAGAGGTTGTAGGTCGCCGAGACCGCCAGCATCGAGACCAGTGCGGTGGCGTAGACCGCCACCGCGATCCGCTCGGATAGGCCGAGATGCTCGGTCAGCGCCATCGAGACGAGGGCGACCGCACCGGCGAGGCCGAGGAGCACGCCGAGGCCGTGGACCACCCCGTCGGCGACGATCTCGCGCGGGGTGTAGTGCCAGGTCAGACCGACCGGTCGTCCATCTTCGGCCAGGAACATCACAGCCTCCTGCAACGCGTCAAGGCTAAGCCGTTTCGATGACACTCGTTCCACCGGCAGACCACGCAGTCCCGGTCGATCGCGACTTTTCCACCGTTCAGGATCAATCTTCATCCTGAACCGGTGATGTCAGAGGTCTCCGAGGCTCCGTCAGGCCCCCCGGCCTGCGAGCGCCTCGAAGCCGAACGCCGCCACCGCCGGCCCGCTGGCGCGGGGCGCGCGCACGAGGCCGCGGCTCAGGCGCGCATGCACGGTGGCCATCACCAGCACGGCCATCGCCAAAACCTGGTGTGCGAGCGCCGCCCAGAGCGGCACGGCCATGAGCAGCGTCGCGATCCCGAGGCCGGCCTGCGCCAGGGCGAGACCGGCGACGCCGGTGGCGCGGCGCGCGACGGAGCTGCCCGGGGC
>NZ_VRUT01000025.1:0-40186 GCF_008039465.1 Methylobacterium sp. WL120
TCACGCCGCCACCGGTAGTACGTCACCGAACTCACACCGAGCGCGCGGATTGCATCGGCCACGCTCTGGCCCTGTGAGATCAGCACGTCCGCCTGACGGAGCTTCGCGACGATCTCCTCGGGCTTCGGGTGTTTTGCCATCTCGTCCGTCCTCCAGGCTCAAAAGCCATACCAAAGGGCGGACCACTTCAATGGGGGCTGACCACAGACGCTGAGGGCGACCGCGATAAGCGCAGGAAGCGTCACCGAAGGGAAGTCGCGGGGCAGAACCTCCGGCCCACAGATGCCCACCGCAACCTCCCAGAAGTGGAACAGCGCGTGGCCCGAGAGCCAGACGGCACCGAGGGTCCAGAGCAGCGAGCGCGGTCCCGCTCGGGCCGCGCCGTACGCGAACCCCGACCCGATCAGCACGAAGATCAGGCCGATATCGCGCAGGAAGTGCTGATTGAACGGGCCTGTCGTCGTCACGCCCGGCACCGCGAAGTACCATGCCTCGGGCGCAGTGAGCATGAAGACGCCGTTCCCGGCCAGTCCTGCGCCGAGGATGCCGGCAAGTACCGGAATGGCTTTGGTCATCGAGCGATCTCCCCGTGATACGTTCACGTGAGTGACGATGCGCTGCCTTCCGATGTGACATGGGATGCAAGTTTCCGAGGGGATCCTTTCAGAACGTCGGCCCTGCTCGGCTCACGTCACCGAACACCGATCGGCTGCCTGCACAACGGTCGAGCGCCGCTACGAAGCACTCGACCTAGCCATGACACGGAACCTAAGAACACACTTACCGCGACGATATCCATCGATGAACGACCGCATTCGAGATGCCCACGTGTGGGCATCAACGGCATCGTCGGGTCGAGTCCCGACCGTCCGTTCTACGACCGTATCGGGTGGGAAGCAGACGCCACACTGGAGCTATGCGAATGGCCTCCGGTCGTGCCTCAGATTTTATGGAACGCGATCGGGCGTCGGCCTCACGCGCGCGAGGCAAACGTATGCATAATCGCCTTCACCATCGCCAGCACCTTCGCCCGGTCCTGCTGGTCCGCGACCCCCTGCCACAAGCGCAGCAGCTCCATCGTCTGGCTTAGGTCGGACACGCTGTCATCGTGAAAGGCCGTTGGCTCCATGTCCAAGGCCTCGGCGAGACGGCGAAGGGTCTCATTCTGCTCAAGCAGGCTATCAGCCGGCATGTTTCACTCCTATTGCGCGCAACGTTTTAGGGCGCGCCCGGAGGAGATCAATCTTCTACGGCAACTTCAGAGACGCAGAACCAGAAAATTTTGCGCCATAAAGCGAAATTTGATACTACCGTAAAAAATACTGCATCCAGAGCATTCTAGAGCGGAATAGTAGGCATCATGGCGATACAAGATAAACTTGAGGAGATCGCGGACGCGTGCCTTGCGCTCCATGAAGAGATCAAAAGGCACGGTACGACCGAGATGCAGCACTTCATCCGTCTGTTGCTGTTTCAGGTCGGTCAGGAACTCGCTCGCCAGCAAGCAGCCTCGCAGGAATGACCGGGCCGCGTCCGGCTTGGCGTCGCATAAACGACTTCATGCGAAAGGGACGCGCTGCGCGTACATGCAGGTCCGCTATGGGTCGGATGCGGAACGTCCGCTTACGGACGCAAGGCCGGAGTTCGCTTGCCACCCTCAGCCGAAGTTGCCGGACGGCCGACGAATGGCCGCTTTCAGGAAGAACGCCGGGCAATCCATGCGGCTGGGTTGGGTCGGGTGCAGCCGGTACCGAGCGTTAAATCCTAACCGCTACTCGACAACTTGGGGCAACTTAGCGCGACCAAAGGCACGTGCTCGCGCTGCTGTGGGCGGTCTTGGCTACGATGGAACGGTATCACAGGACGGATACGGCATTCTTCGCCAGTGCTATCATGCGGCATGTTCGAGCACGCCCATCGTCACGCGCACCTCTGGCCCGGAGTGCCGTTGGCACTGGCATCCGCCGTCCTGTTCGGTGCGTCAGCCCCCTTCGCCAAGCTCCTATTGGGCTCTGTGGACCCGCAGACGCTGGCCGGCCTCCTGTATCTCGGTGCGGGCGTCGGCCTCGCCGCCGTCCACGGCAGCCGGTCCGCCCTCCGGATCGAGGCGCCGGAGGCCCCCCTGCGCAGGTCGGACGCATCGTGGCTGCTCGCGGTGGTGCTGTTCGGGGGCGTGGCGGGTCCCCTGCTGCTGATGCTGGGGCTGGCACGGACGTCGGCGGCCTCGGGCTCGCTCCTGCTCAACCTCGAAGGGCTGGCGACCATGGGCATCGCCTGGGTGGTGTTCCGCGAGAACGTGGACCGACGCCTCCTGCTCGGCGCGGCGGCCATCCTCGCCGGCGCCGTCGCGCTGTCGTGGCAAGGCCAGGGCGTCCATCTCGACGCGGGCGGCGGCCTGATCGCGCTGGCCTGCCTCGCCTGGGGCGTCGACAACAACCTGACCCGCAAGCTGTCCTCCGCCGATCCGGTCGTCATCGCGCTGACCAAGGGGCTCGTCGCCGGGGGCGCCAACCTTGCCATTGCCCTCGCACGCGGTGCCAGCCTGCCGCCGCCCGGCATGATCGGCTTCGCGGCCGTCGTCGGGTTCCTCGGGGTCGGCGTCAGCTTGGTGCTGTTCGTGTTCGCGCTGCGCCATCTCGGAAGCGCGCGGACGGGGGCCTACTTCTCGCTCGCCCCGTTCATCGGGGCCGTCGTCGCTTTGGTCCTGTTGCCGGAACCCGTGACACCGCAACTCGTCGTCGCCGCGCTCCTGATGGGGGTCGGCCTCTGGCTGCACCTCGCGGAACGGCACGACCACGAGCATTCGCACGAGGCGATGGGCCATGAGCATGGGCATGTGCACGACGAACATCACCACCACGACCACGATGGTCCCGTGACCGAGCCCCACTCCCACTGGCATCGCCACCAGCCGATGCGGCACGGGCACGTGCACTACCCCGACCTTCACCATCGCCACGGACATGGTTGAGCTGGCGCGGGGACAATCGGCTTCGCGGTCGAGTGCCTTCACCGCGGGATGTAGAACCAGCAATACAGCGCGCACACGACGGCGATGGCGGTCGCCGCCATCAGGAATGACCGTCGCGCCGCCCTCAGGACATGCGGCCTGACCTTGCGTCGGCGCCTGGTTCCGCCCCCGAATTCCCCGATCTGCCGGGCGAGCTTCTTGCCGGTCATCGCCCCTTGATCCCATGCCGATGGGTTCCACGGGTCGAGGGGAGGCGCCGCAGGCCGTGACGGATCGGCACGATCACGGGACCATCCCGCCGATCAGGTCCGCCATGTGGGCAGCGGCGGGGTGGCCCGTGGCGGTACGGTGGTTCTCCGAGCAGGCGGCATAGTCCGGGCCGGACGCGGACATCACCAACCCGAGGGCGCCGTCCGGCAACGTGCGCGTCGCCAGGAACGCTTGGCCCGAGGGCGATACCAGCGACCCCGGGGCAGGGCCCGGCTGCGGCTCGCCGTAGCGGCGAACCCCCTCGCGCCGGATGGCCTCGCGGGCGGTGGCGTGAGCCGGTCCGTCGAGCGGCCGACCGACCCAGACGACCTGCTGGAGGCCCTGCTCCCTGCACACCACCAGGACCACCCCGACGGTGTCGGGTCCCGAGGCGAGCGGACGGTCATAAAAATAGTACAGCCCGGTCAGGTTCGCCTCGCGGTCGACAATCGACGGCTTGTCGACCCGGTCCATCGGCCCCCATACCAAGCCGAATGGCGCCTCGGCCGCCGTCGGTTCCGCCGCCAGGGCCGCGCCTGTCCACGCCGCCGGTCGGTTAGCCGGATCGGGCCTCCATTAACCGAGGGCCTCCTGTACCCTTGTAGCTCGCATGCCCGAGTGCTTTGCTCTCAGCACAGGCCCGCGCCGCCGGATTCGTTTCCGGCAAAATGACGGGCCGCCCCTGATCCAAAGCAACCCGCCCGACCCCGGGCAACATGGCGAGCGCAGTGTCCGACAGCCCCTCGTTCCTCCAGTCGCCCAAGATGCGGGCGCTCCTCGCCGACCCCCGATGCATGGGCGCTACCGCGCGCTCGGCCGGTGAGCCCGAGCCGAAGTCCACGGCGGTCTCGACCTTCCACCAGATCAACGCCCCCACGTTCGAGGCGCTCGCGCCCTTGATGCTCGCGCGCGGCTGGTCCGTATTCCCACAGCTGCGCGGGGACAAGCGCGGCCCCGGCCTCGTCGACGGCACGCCCCTGCGCTGGCAGCCCTACGGCTCGATCCTGCCCAGCCAGGAGGAGATGAAGTGGTGGTGCGTGTTCTGCCCGTCGGCCAATATCGCCATCATCAACGGCATCGCCTCGGGCGGGCTGTTCACCCTCGACATCGACATCGGCGACGCCGACCTGTCGGTTGAGGTGCAAAGGATCGCCGAACGCATCCTCGGCGAGACCCCCTTCGTCCGCATCGGGCGCGCCCCGCGTATCGCCCTCGGCTACAGGCAGGCCGTTGCCGGGACCGGGACCGGGAGCGGGGCCGGGATCGTTCGCGCCGACGACATCATCCGTTCGCGCGAGTACGCCTTCGCCAGGCGCGATGGCGAGGAGAAGCTGGCCATCGAGGTCCTGGCGCAGGGCAAGCCGATCACCGCCTTCGGCCTCCACCACAAGACGGGAAGCTACTTCATCTGGCCGCGCGAGCGGCCGACCGACTTCGGGCCGGCCGACCTGCCGCTCGTGACCCGGGCGCAGCTCGACGCCTTCCTCGACGAGGTGAACGCCTTCCGCCCGTTCTCGCGGAAGGCCGCCTCGGAGGCCTCGGACCCGACATGGACGTACGACCCGTCCGCCGGCCTGCACCTGCCCTCCGACCTCGCAACGCCCGAGTGGGAGACGACCGACGGCAAGGTCGTCGACGGCCGCGAAAAGCTCCTGTTCCGGATCGTGCAGACGACGGTCCGGGCGAATGAGGCCGCCGCCCGCGATGCGGCCGGCCCCGGCCGGCAGCAGATCTGCGCGGCGGTGGAGGCGGAGTTCCGGGCCCGCGCGGTGATCGACGGCCGCTGGGCCAGCGACCTGCGGACCGAGATCGCCGACAAGGTCCGGTCGTCGGCCGAGTGGCACGCCGCCGAGCAGGGCCGGTTCGCCCGGACGGTGACGATCGGGCGCCCGCGCGAGCTCGATGCCGACGGCCAGGTCGTCCACGCCCCCTCCGTCGTCGACGCCGAGGAGCCGGCGATCGTCCCCGAGCTCGCCCACATCCGGGGTTCCTGGGGCCGCAAGCGGGCAAAGCGGACGTGGCTCCGCCGCTCGGACCCGGCTCGCGCCCTCCAGCGCGCCCTGACCGATGACGACGCCCTCCGCATGCAGGCTGCCCTCGCCGCGGTGCACGCCGTACAGGCCCACGAGGCCGCGTGGATCTCGGACCTCTACGACCGCGCCGAGATCAAGCGCGTGATGGATGCCCGCCCCAAGGCTCGGCGGACCGCCCTGCCGGCCGGCGACGTCCGCATCCTCAAGGGCGACGCCGGCGTCGGGAAGACCAGTTCGTTCTGGCGTGCCCTGTCGCAGGCCGTGAAGGCCCGAGGAAGGTTGGGCTACCCGATCGGTTTCTCGATGCCGAGCCACGCCAACATCGAGGACAGCCTGTCCGGCGCCACGCGCGAGAACCTGGCCTGGGACGCCACCGCCCGAGAGGTCGCCGCCGTCGGCGAGAAGCACGGCCTGAAAGTCGTCGTGTTCCGGGGCAAGCTCCGCACGAATTGCGGGTTCAAGACCCAGATCCAGGCCCTGACGAAGGCCCAAATCGGGACCGAGCGCCTGTGCAAGTCCCGCGTACAGGACGGCGTGAAGGAGGACGGCAAGCCGAAGTGGAAGGAGACCGTCTGCCCGATGTTCGAGGCATGTTCGTACCAGCGCCAGCTCGTCGACCTGCTCTCGGCCGACGTGATTTTGTTCGCCTCGGCCTACCTGTCGACGAACGTGCCCAAGCCGCTTTCCGACGCGCTGGTCGGCCTGGTCGTCGATGAGCGGCCGTACAGCGGGTTGTTGGCCACGAACAGCAAGGAGCCGATGCCGCTGTCGAACCTCGACAAGCCGCGCGCGGCGCCCCGGCTGCTGAAGGAGGAGTACGAGGCCGCCGAGGCCCACGCCGACCCGAAGACCGCACGCGAGGACATGCGAGCGGGGTACCTCGCGGACCGGGCCAGCGCGGTCATGGTTATGATGCCCAGCCTGAAGGCCTACGGCGCCGGGGCGGCCGTCACCGCCCTGCACGAGCACCGCATCGGCAACCGGCGCGTCGGCCTCGACCTCGCCCGCTCCGCCTACATCGTCTGCGCGCGCGGCAGCGACGCCGCCAAGGACGTCGAGCCCGGCATGTCCGAACAGGACGCGACCGCCCTGGCCGAGGCCCCCCGGTCCGAGGGGATCTGGGAAGAACGCAGGTTCTGGAAGATCGTCATCGAGCGGCTGGAAGCCCTCGCCCACGACGAGGATTGCCCGTTCGAGCCCCGGCAGGCCATGGGTAGGCACGACGCCCGCCTGCAGGTCGTCTCGGAAGACGGCCTGCCGCATATCCGCATGTCGTGGCGCGGCGAGCCCTCGTTCGGCGGCACGCCCCTCATGCTGCTGGACGCGTCGGCCGCGCCGGAGATCGTGGAGAAAGTCTGGGCCGGCCGAGAGGTTTCCGTCCTGCCGGTCAAGGCGCCCTGCCACATGCGAGTCGTCCTGCTCACGGGGTCGACGTTCAGCGACCTCTCGATGATCCCGTCGAGGTCCCGCCGGATCAAGGACATCACGGCCGCGGCCGCCCGCGTCGCCCTCCACCGGAACATCGTCACCCGTCTCGCCGGCGTTCACGGTAACGGTCGGATCCTCGTCGGTGGCAACAAGCCCGTCATGCGGGTGATGCGAACGGGGTGGAAGGCGCCGGAGAACATCGACTGCGTCCACAACGGCGCGATGCGCGGGCTGGACTTCGCCAAGCACCATGTGGCTGCGATCCTGTTCGGGCGCCTCGAACTGCCGATCCGGGCGATCGACGCGCTGGTCGCCTGCCTGACATACGACGACCCCGAACCGGAGACGCCCGTGGATGCGCTCGGGACCGGCGTTGACATGGACGACGAGCCGATCCGGCCGACGGTCGCCACGAAGTCAGTGGCGATGCGCGATGGGGCGGACCTGGCGATCGAGGACCGGACGTACGACGGGCGTTGGGCGAGGCTGATGCAGAGCCAGCATCGCGAGGAGGAAGTCCGGCAGTTCGCCGCCCGCCTCCGCCCCGTCCACCGGCTCGGCGCGCCGCCGGTCGTCTACCTCGCCACCTCGGCCATCCCCGACGGCATGATCGTCGACGACGTCGTGGCGGTCGAGGACCTCCTCGGCACCGCGGCGGTCACGGATGGGCGTCACTGGGACGTCGCGCGCCTCGCCGACGGCCTGCTGAGCGTGGACGCCGCATGGCACGAGGGTATGGGCCGGGCCGCCTCCGTGGAGGCAAGCCTCATGTGGACCAGGGCACACGTCGAGGGGCATCCCGAGGCGCAGGGGCTGACGCGCATGCGCTACAGGCTCGACGGCGGCCCCTGGCGGTTCGTCTCGGCCCTGACGTCCGCCGAGCCCGAGGCGACGCTTCGGGCCCACCTCGCGCGCGAGGACGGCTGCGAGATCTCCGAGCTCGACGAAGTCCTCGAACTCGAAACCCTTTGGGTCGGCAACCCCGTCGCGCCCTCGGGCGTCCGACCGCCGGACGCGCTCGATTTCGAGATCACCGGCCTGCCGGTCGGGTCCACCCGGGAGGTGGTCCGCCTCGCCCACTCGGATCGCGAGGTCGTCGAGCGCGAGGCGATGATCGCCCGTGTGAAGGCCGAGCTCTCAGGTCTGCCCGTCGATGCGGACCCCGCCGCGATCCAGGCCGCCCTAGAGGCGAGGCGGATCCCCTGCGTGGACTGGCAGCGGCTCCTGCCCTACGCGGGCGCCGATCGGAAGATGGACGCCGTCGACCTGGCCGTCCGGGTCCTGATGGCCGCTCACGGGGCGGACGACGCCGAGGATCTGGACTTCCTCACGTCCTGACGGCGAACGCGCCGGGCGCCCACCGGCGCCCGGGCCACGGTGATGCCCAACGCGACCGGCACCCGCCGCGCGCCCGTGCCGGCCATCACCCATGTCGTCTCCAGCCGGAGGCCAACCGAGGCCAGGTCCCGATGCACCGGGCCGCCGCGGCCGCCCGGCCCGAACGCACGCTCGTTCCACTGCCCCATGCCGCGTAGGGCGTTCGTGCCAAGGGCACGGTGCAGGGCGGCGATCGGGATCGTCAGGCTGACCCTTTCGCCCGGCGGCGTCCGACCCCAGTCCTTGGGCGTCCCTGCGCCCGCCAGCCATGCCAAGCTCCGCAAGTACAGGATCGCCGAGTGCCGGGACCCGAACGCTGCCATGCCGCGCAGGTCGACTTCGATCGGCCACGGGTCCTTGACGAGGAGGCCGAAATTCAGGGCCAGCGCGGAGACGATCCCCCTTTCGACCGGGGTATTCCTGTCTATCGGGCTGGCCTCCCATCCCTTCCAAAGACGGACGTCCGGTCCGTCCTTGAGTGATACCCGGACCACGGATGCGGCGAGCCGGTCGAAGGGCCTGCGTAGCTGCCGGTGGCTGCGCAGGCCCGTGGCGGCGAGCAGGTCCGCGCCACGGCAATAGACCGGGGCGACGTCGTCCTCGTTCATGAGCCAGGCGTCGACGAGCGTCAGCCCGGTCTCGTCGTCCGGCTCGTCGTCGATCCCGAGCGTCCCTGCGACGACCGCGAGCCACAGGCTCAGGTCGAGGCTCGTCACCGGGCCGTCCATGATGCACAGGGCCCCGGCGATGCGGCGGGACAGCAGGATCGTCGTCGGCGGGCACTTGGGCATGATGGGCTCCTATCGCCATCGTGCCGTGACGTGACGCATCCCGCAATGGACCGAGTGATAAAATCGTGGTTCCAGAGCCCTGATTTTATCACTCCCAAACGAGTGATAAAATCGTGGTCCATCAGCATCGATTTTATCACTGGATTATGCGAGTGAAATCAATGGCTTAAGCTGGTTTTGCCGAAACTCGAAAACATCCCTAAAGAAAGAATGGTCGTCTAAGGCCTTCGGCAAGGGTTGTCTCGCGTGCGCGCGAAGGTTCAGGATCTGGCTCCGCGCCTGCGGCGCGGGGGGCGTGGTTCGGTCTCAAGTCAAGGGTGGGGAGGCGGTTCGGGGCGCGGTCCGGGCTCATGACTGGAGGATCGGCGGCGATGCCGGGAACGTCGCGCGACGGCGTTTGTGGGTTTCGTCGAGGGGCGGCAAAATCTCTGACGACACAGCAACCGGAGCCACCGCCGTGACCGCCATCGCCACCGCCGCCCCTTCGCCCGAGGATCATCCCGCCGCCCGCGCAGCCCGCCTCCGCCGACAGGCGCAGGACCGGTCCCGGCGCTGGCGGGCCCGCAAGGCCAGCGACGTCGCCCGCATGGCCCAGACGGCGGCCGAGGCCGAGACCTTGATCGAACGCGCCCTCGTCGACGGCGCGATCTTCACCGCCCTCGTCCGGCAGCACATGACGTTGAGGGCGGAGACCGGCGACGCCGAGGTGGCCATCCACTTCCGCGACGTCGTCCGGGTCGCCAAGGAGATCCTGGTCGAGGGCGGCAAGAGCCGGGACTGGGCCTCGGACACGGTCCGGGATCGGCTGCGCCGGGAAGCAATGACCGTGACCGCCGCAGCTTTCCCTGGCCCCGTTGCTGCGACGATGCCTGTGTCCCTCCAGGCAGCCGTCGAATAAATCGTCGCCGGGGCTGGCCTATATTCGGTCCAGAGCTTGTTCCTCGCGCGCGAGGCTGTAGAATACGAAAGTCGATACGCCGCCTTTGGCGTTGCTGATGGAACAGCAACTGGGGCCCGTGAGCCATGCTCCGGGCCCCGCCTTTTCCGCAGGGGCATGACGATGGGCGCACTCAGCGTCACTGTTGATCTGGAGGACGCCGTCCGCGAAGCCGCCAAGGCCTTCGAGAGCCTCGGCGTCTCCCGGTTCGCCCGTGCCGTGCAGTACAGCCTCACCGGCGTCGTCATCGACGGCACGAACCGGTTTCGCCGGGACCAGCCCTGGCACAGCCCGAACAAGGCGACCCGCGAGGCCGTCCGGTACACCGTCGACCGCGACCTGCTCGATCGCGTCGTGACCGTCGGCGACGCCAGCGCCAGCGTCTTCGTGACCGACCTCGCCAGCACCTGGCTGAAGTTCTCGTTCGGGACCGGCCCGCAGGTCCGCCTGCCCGGCGACATCGGGATCGAGGCGTACTTTTCGTCGCAGGACACGATCAAGGTCCCGGTCAACTCGAACCTGTCCAGCACCGGCCTTGGCTCCCCAGGGGGCAACGGCAAGCTGCCCGGCCGGGACGCCCGGCGCATCGCCGCCCTCGCGGCCAAAGGGGTACGACCGGAATACGGCCGGCGGGACCCGCGGCAGCGGCTCGTGGGGCGTGTTCGAGGTCCGGCCCGGGGACACGAAGGCCCTCGCGGGCTACGCCCACAAGCCGGGCATCTGGGCGCGGCCTCCCCGCATCGTCGCATCCGTCGGCCGGGAACGCGTCAAGCGGAAGGTCGCCAAGGGCACGCCGACGACGACGTTCACGCGCGCCAACGGCGTCGAGGTGACCGTCCCGAAGGTGGTCAACACCGACGTGCCCAGGATGCTCTTCCTCTCCACGAAGGAGGCCAAGCTCCAGCCGGTGGCGTCCCCGAGCTGGGACCGCGCCATGCAGGACGCGGCGGCCACCATGGCCGACCGGATGGCCGCCGAGCTGGCCGATCGCCTCGAACACATCGCACGGAGACGCTGACATGCGGACGCACATCGCAACGATCCCGAGCTACTACCGGAGCCGGCCCGCCGACATCGTCGAGCACGTCGCCATCGAGGACCTGCTCCGCGAGTTCGATGCCCGGGTGACGGCGGCCGGCATGGAGCCGGACGACGAGGTCGCGGTGATGTCCCGCCGCGGCCTGGCCAACCTCGCCCACTGCCTCTTGGTCTCCACCTGGGGGTCGGTCCTGCGCCTCGACGCGGCCACGACGGCGCTGGCCAAGGCCTTGGATGCCTGCGGGATCGACGCCGGCGACATGCTCGGCGTGCCCCAGGATCGCGTCCTTCATTGAAGTTGTCGGCACAGTAAAGCACAGCGTCGTGCTAAGTTGTGCCAAGATGTGCTACGGCATATTTTGTATTAACTTCGCGATATGCTTGCGTTTAGTTGAGCTTAGACGCCCTTTTCAGAAATGGCCGTCTTTGGCAAACGCGTTACCTGTTCGCAACAGCGTCCTCCATCCCGATTGCTGATGGCCCTTCGGCCAGGCGAATACGGGGCCGGTGCTATCCTCTCAGACCGGAGAGGAGAGCGTCATGATCCAAGTCAGTCCGAGTGAGCTTAGAGGCCGCGTCGATCACCATGTCCGCGCCGCTGTCCTAGACGGATCCGCCGAGTGGGTGCCGGGCCGTGGCTACGAGAGCCAGGGCGACCTGCGCCAGGTCCTCGCCGATCGCGACCGCGTCGAGGCCGTAAGCCGTGGCTTCCACCAGCTGTCCGACGGCGAGATCCGTGCGGACGTCACGGAGTGGACGGTTAAGCGGGAGACGCGCCTCTACAAGAACGACGCCGAGTACGCCGAGCTGGTCGACGACCAGCTTGAGGACCTCGACATCGAGCTCGCCCGGAGGGCACGGGCATGAGCGTCGAGAAGCTCATCGCCGATGCGGATCGCATCATGCCCGGGTTCGCCAAGCAGGTGGCCGCCGTCGACGCCATGGTCCCCAACATCGAGGGGCTCGCCGCGATGGCCAAGCAGGCGAGGGAAATCGGGGCGCGGATCACGATCGACGTCCCGTTCGCGACGCTCAATGCGTTCAAGGGCGACTTGATCGATCATGACATGCGCTGGATGTACCGCCCCCGGAAGGGGTTCCAGCACGACATCGAGATGTTCGACCTCGACGATGGCCTCGGCCCGTTCATCATCCTCAGGCCCATCGAGCCGGAGCCGGCGTGATGGGCTGGCTCGCTTTCGCCATCCTATGGGCATCGACCCAGCATGAAGGCCCGCACACCCCGCCGCCGCCGCCCGATCCGACGGCGCAGATGTGGGTCGGCATCGGCATGGGGCTCGCCCTGGCGGTCGCGCTGTCACCCAACGCGTGGGAGGCCGGGCAGCGTCTCGGGGATCGCCTTTGGGCATGGCGCGCGTCCCGCAGCCGGGACGTGCGGGCGAAGGGGGAGTTAGAGCCATGGCCGATCTTCGAGCTCACCTGGATCAGTTCAACGAGACCGCCGATAGGCTTCGCGCTGCCGAGATGCGGCGCCTGCTCGGGCAGTGGGTCTCGGAGTGCGAGCCCCAGTTCGTCATCGGACCCAACGGGATCGCAGGGCTCGCCGTTGCTGGGGACCGCTTCTACGATGGGCCTGCGCTCATCATCGTACCGGCCGACACCATCGAGATCGCCCTCACCTGCGGCGGCGAGCAGGTCGGGTCCATCGCGGTGGCCATGTCGCTGGAGGAGTGCCGGCGACGGGAAGCTGTCGAGGTCGGCCTGCCGCCTGTGGACGGCATGCGCTGGACGCGGGGCCGAGGGCCTGACGAGGGCTAGACCCCCATGGCGGGGTCCCCTGAAGCCTTTCAGACGTGCGGGGTTGCGTTCGCGCGCAGGCCCTCTCCGCTTTTAAAACAATCCTGAAAAACCGGTTGAGGGAAGCAGCAGGTCGAACCCTCGCACGCGCGCGCGTCCTAGATTCGGGGACTTTTCGGGCGTTTCGACCTGCTCCCTAGCCCCCCCGAACCTGCTCCCGACCCGGCGCTTTGCGCGTATCTTTGACACGCCCGGCCCCGGTGGACTGGGGGCCATGGCACGCACCACAGCTTCCAAGCCCGCCGAGGCCGTCACCCCGGCCGCCGGCCTGCGCCGCACAAAGGTCCCCGCCGGCGACGTCGGCAAGTCGGCCCGGCTGTTCTCGGCCGCCGTCTTCTCCGAGATGCTGGCGGTCTCCCGGAACACGGTGACGAAGTGGATCCGGGACGGCATGCCCCACGAGGGCGACGAGAAGGCCTATCGCATCGACGTCGGCAAGGCCGTCCGCTGGCTCCAGGAGAAGGCCGCCACCGAGGCGAAGGAGGAAGCCGGCGGGGTGTGCCCCTCGACTTCGCCCCGCCCGACGGCGGCGAGGACATCGACATGGCCCGCACCCGCCGGGCCCGGGCCGACGCCGACACGGCCGAGGCGACCGCCGCCATGAAGGCCATCGACGAGGCCGAGCGGAAGGGCCTGGTCGCCCCGATCGGCGTCATGCTCGACATGGTCCGCCGCGAGTACAGCAACCTCGCCGTCGCCCTGTCCGAGATCGGGCCCGCCGTGGAGCTGCGGCTGTCCAGCGCCAACCCGGAGCGCATCGGCAAGGAGGTCGACCGGCTGATCCGGAAGGCGATCCGCGAGAAGCTCAAGGTCCAGGTCAAGCCGGAGACGGCCCCCTACCCGGAGGTGGGTGCCGATGAAGCCGCGTGAGGCCATCGACGCCGCGGCCAACGAGTACCTCGCACTCGGCGTCACGGCGCTAGCCGACGGGCTCGTCGAGCTCCGCAGCGTCCTCGACATCCCGGAGGACCTCGACCCCGCCGAATGGATCGAGCGGTACTTCTACCTGAGCACCGAGACGACCGGCCACCCTACGCATCGAAGTCGGGCGCCCCCTCTACGTCGGCGAGATCGACGGAAATTTCAGCGACCTCGACGGCCGCATCCGGGACATCGAAACCCGCGGCCTGCTGGGCATCGCGCTGGCCGACGTCTCCTGGGACGCCGTCGGCGAGGAGGTCACGTTCACGTACGAGGACGACCAGACCTACGGGCCGATCGAGCTCCCGGCGAGCATGTTCAAGGCGCGCGGCGACTGGGTGACCGGGACGCCCTACGAGGCCCGGGACCTCGTCGTCGTCTCCGGGACGTCCTACGTGGCCAGGGGTGACCACACGGCCGGCGCCTTCGCCGACGACCTCCTGGCCGGCCGGTGGCAGCTTGTGGCCGCTGCGGGGAAGGATCCCTTCGCGGTGAAGGGCCCGTTCAACGCCCCCGCGGTCTACCAGCTCGGCGACAGCGTGTTTTATGCGGCGGCCGGCTACGCGGTGCAGCGCGTCGTCTACGTGCCCGACGGCGGCCTCCCCGCGGGGACGCTGCCCGGGGCGCGGGACCCGGCGACGGGCTTCCCCTACTGGCTGCCCGTCACGGAGCCGTCGCGCGCCTTCGACATCCCGGTCGACAACAACACCCGGCTGACCGCCGGCCAGGCCGTCCTCAACCGGGTGACGGGCGTCCCGTACAAGCTGCCGATCAATCTGGCGGGGTCGACTTTCAACTTGCCGATCGTGGCGTCGAGCACCGATATGACGTTCCGGATCACTCGGTTCACCCCCGCCGGCGCCGGCTCGCAGATCGGCACCGTGCTGTTCAAGGCCGGCTCCACGGTCGGGACCGCCACCCTGACGGAGACCTCGTTCGCGGCCGGAGATCTCCTCGTCGTCAACGCCCCGGACGTCGCCTCCGCGCAGACCACGGGCGCGCAGTTCGTCATCGTCGCGAGGGCATCGTGAGCTACGTCATCCTCAGCACGGACACGCCCGATCCGCTGACGCCCGAGCAGCTCGACGGGAATTTCCTCGCGCTCGACACGGCCCTCCGCGCCATCGAGGCCCGGGCCCGCGCGGTCACCGGCCTCGGCGACCTGGTCGTCTCCGACGACGGCCAGAGCATCACGATGCCGCTGACGGACGGCTCCGACGAGCAGCCCCGCAACCTGCCCTTGGGGCGGTTCGAGCCGGTCGGCCCGTGGGCGACGGGGACTGCCTACCTGGCGCGGGACCTCGTCTCGCAGGGCCGGGGGTCGTACGTTGCCCTGGCCGATCACATGGCCGGCGCGTTCGCCGACGACCTGGCCGCGGGGCTCTGGCTGGCCGTCGCGAAGGGCGCCGCCGGAGGGGTCAATCCCCGGGGTACGTACGACCCTGGTGTCGCGTACTCCAAGGGCGATGCCGTCCTCGTCAGCTCGGACGGCGGGGTCACGTTCGTCCAGAAGGCCGCCCGGACGGACCTCACCGCCGGGACGGCGCTCGATCACGTCGACGGGGACGGCAACCCGAGCTGGGTCGCGGTGTCCCTGCGCCAGCGGACGCACGACCTCGTCTACTCCGCCGACCTCTCGACGCGCCACGTCGGCGCCCCCCTGACGATCCCCATGGCCATGGCCGGCTCGGTCGCGCGTTCGGACCCGGCCCCGGGCGTGGCACGGACCGTGACGATCCTGGCGCAGGCGTCCGCGCCGGGATCGCCGGTCCGGACGATCGGGTCATTCGTATGGGCGGCGGGCAGCTCGATCGCGACACCCTCCGGACCAGGCGGCCTCCTCTCGGCCGGCGACACGGTCACCGTCACGGTCAACGGGTCCGCCCGCCCGTTCGTCGTCGGGCTCGCCATGACGATCGTCGGCGTCCACGTCTGAGGATGGAGCGTCGCGTACGTTCTAGGGGGACGCGTTACAGAGCCTAGGAGTAACGGGAGGAGTACCAAGCGGCCTTCGAAAGCTCAGTCCGTGTCGAACACTCAGCCCAGGGATGCGTAAACCTTGTGCTCAAGCGATCGTTGACCGGGAGTCCGGCGTCTGAATCTATGGGCTGGTCAACCCGAGGAGAGCCTGCCGTGTCCCATCATGCCCACACCGCCATGGCGCTCTCCCGCACCCTGTCCGTCGTCGAGGCCCTGCAGACCGGCGTCGCGCAGGACCGGGCTCGTCGCGAGCGGGCACGGGTCGAGGGTGTCGACGCCGTCACGAGGCTCGCGATGCAGCTGCGGGCGGCCCGTTCCGAGGGGGCCCTCGCCGTCGCCCAGGTCGCCGCCATCGCCGAAGTGAACGCCGATCTGCGCCGCCGCCTCGCCCTCGCCGAGGCCCGCGCGCTCCGTGCCGAGAACGCCGTCCTCCGGTACGCCGCCCGAAACGCGTGAATCGCGGAAATTAAAATTAGAATTTCGCCGGAAACCAGGGCTAACCCTTTGTAAAAGCCGCATATTCGGGTTCTTATATTTCTCTTATTTTCGTAGCACATCTTGGCACGACGTCAGCACGACGTCGTGCTGACGTCGTGCTGACAAGAGCGCCGTCTCGCCCAGGCGCCGCGCGCCGCCGCGGCGGGGACCGCCTCCGCGCCGGCCCCCGTCGCCCGCACCTTGAGCGATGCGGAGCGGTCGCAGCGCCGGCCCTGCCGGTTCTGGATCAACGTCGTCCTCACGGTCGCCGTGCTCGGAACGATGGTGTTCATGGCGGAGAAGGTGCCGCCGGCCCTGATGTTCATGCTCGGCACCGCGCTGGCGCTGATCGTCAACTACCCGCAGGTCGACGCCCAGCGGCAGCGCATCGACGCCCACGCCAAGGCCGCGATCCTGATGGCTTCGATCCTCCTGGCGGCCGGCGTGGTCACCGGCATCATGCAGGGCACCGGAATGCTGAGGGCGATGGCGCAGACCGCCGTGACCTTCGTGCCGCCGGAGATGGGACGCCACATCCCGTTCGCGCTCGGCCTGGTGTCGATGCCGCTCTCGATGCTGTTCGACCCGGATTCGTTCTATTTCGGCGTCCTGCCCGTGGTGTCCGAGATCGCCCACCATCTCGGCGTGCCGCCGGTGCAGGTCGCGCAGGGCGCGCTGCTCGGCCAGATGACGACGGGCTTCCCGGTGAGCCCGCTGACGCCGGCGACGTTCCTGGTGTGCGGCCTGACCGGCATCGACCTCGCCGACCACCAGAAGTTCACCTTCCCGTTCCTGTTCGCGGCCTCGGTGGTGATGACCGTCGCCTGCGTCCTCCTCGGGGTCTTCCCCCTCTGACAGCGGAGATCGATCCATGAGAACCGTCCGCCTTGGCGCCGGCGCAGGCTATGCCGGCGACCGGATCGAGCCCGCCGTCGAACTCGCCGAGCGCGGCGCGATCGACTACCTCGTCTTCGAGGGCCTGGCCGAGCGCACCATCGCGCTGGCGCAGCAGGCGACGCTTCGCGATCCCGGGGGCGGCTACGATCCGCTCCTGGAGGCGCGCATGCGGGCGGTGCTCGCGCCGTGCCGGGCGCGCGGCATCCGCATCGTCACGAACATGGGCGCGGCCAACCCGGTCGCCGCCGCGCGGAAGACCAGGGCGCTGGCGCAGGAGCTCGGCCTCACCGGGCTGACGGTCGCCGCGGTGACCGGCGACGACCTCCTCGACGCGGTTCGGGCCGGCGACTTCGCCCTGGAGGAGAGCGGCGAGGCGGTGGCCGACCTCGGCAACCGCATCATCTCGGCCAACGCCTATCTCGGCGCCTCTCCGATCGTGGAGGCGTTGGCGGCCGGGGCCGACGTGGTCATCACCGGGCGCGTGGGCGATCCGGCCCTGTTCCTCGCGCCGCTGATCCACGCGTTCGGCTGGGCGATGGACGACTGGGAGCGCCTAGGCCGCGGCACGCTTGCCGGGCACCTGCTCGAATGCGCCGGCCAGATCACCGGCGGCTACTTCGCCGATCCGGGCTTCAAGGACGTCCAGGGTCTCGCACGCCTCGGTTTCCCCATCGGGATCGTGTCGGAGGACGGCACGGTCGAGGTCACGAAAGTCGAGGGCTCGGGCGGCCATGTCAGCCTCGCCACGTGCAAGGAGCAGATGCTCTACGAGGTGCACGATCCCGCCCGCTATCGTCAGCCGGACGTCGTCGCCGACTTCTCCGAGGTCGAGATGGAGCAGGTCGGCCCGGATCGCGTCCGTGCGACCGGCGCCACGGGCTCGCCCGCGACCGGCTTCCTGAAGGTCTCGGTGGGTTACGTCGATTCCTACGTCGGCGAGGGCCAGATCTCCTATGCCGGCCCCGGCGCCCTTGCCCGCGGCCGGCTCGCCCTCGAAATCGTGCGCGAGCGTCTCGCGCTCACCGGGGTGGCGTCGCGCGAGTTGCGCTGCGACCTGATCGGCGTCGACGCGCTGCACGGGCCGGCCCTGTCGGAAGGGCGGGAGCCCTACGAGGTCCGGGTCCGCGTCGCCGGGCGGACCGACACCCTCGCCGAAGCCGTGCGGATCGGCAACGAGGTCGAGACGCTCTACACCAACGGCCCCGCCGGCGGCGGCGGCGCCTGGAAGTCGGCCCGCGAGGTCGTGGCCGTGCAGTCGGTCCTCGTCCCGTCCACGCTGGCGACGCCGCGCGTGCAGATCGTAGAAGCCTGAGCAGGAGAGCGGATCATGAAGCCACGCGCGCTCGCCCACTCCCGCACCGGAGACAAGGGCAACACCTCGAACATCTCCCTGATCGCCTACGACCCAGCGGATTACGACCGTCTCGAAGCGCATGTCACGGCGGAGCGGGTGCAGGCGCATTTCCGCGAAATCGTGACCGGACAGGTCGTGCGCTACGCGCTGCCCAGGATCGGAGCGCTGAACTTCGTGATGACGGGCGCCCTCGGCGGCGGCGCGACCCGCTCGCTGGCGCTCGACGCACACGGCAAGGGCCTCGGCTCGGCCTTGCTCGATTTGGAGATCCCCGACTGAGCCGAGACGACCCTTGCGCGCGAGGTGACACGGCCCGCCGCGACGGCCGGGGCGGTGTCGCCGCCGGTGGTCGAGAAGGCGAGCGGGGCGTTGCTCGCGCCGAACACCGCTACCGGCCTAGGCACGGCGAAAGAGAAAGGTTTGGGCACGGGAGCGACTTTCGGTCGAGCTGCGCCGCATTCATCCGAACGTACAGGAAATCGCGCTGCCTCCGCATGTCCGCGAACAGGCTCAGCCGGCCGACCGTGCGGGCACGCTCGCCCGCGTGCCACGCGTGCGGCAGCCCGGTCTCGGCCATGCAAGTTGTGACGAGGGCATCGCCGATCCCGAGGATGGCCTTGGCCATCAATTCCAGGCGATCAGTTCCAGGGATGAGGCTCGGAGCGTCTGCGGGACCTGCCGACCGGTGTCGAAGGCTTCGCCGGTCATCCGCGCGCGAGAACGTTCCCGTGCGGCTCGTTCGCGACGAGACGCCGTCAGGTCGGCTGCACTTCCGTGTCCTTCACCGCGGGATCGTCTTCCACCGGGACCGTGGGCTGGGGTTGCGGGTCGGCCTCGATGTCCTCTTCGCTCGCCGGGACGACCTCGTCGAGTCGCGCGGGGTCTTCGATCAGGGCGCCCGGATCCTCGCCCGGCATCGGCGTGTCGGCATGGTTCATGACGTTGGTCTCTCTGGGACGAGGTCGGGGGAAGCGTTCAGGGGGAAGGCCCTATGGGGGCGCGGTGCCGCGCGCCGGCGCCCCCGGGATCGGACGGCGCCGTCAGGCGTCCGCGTCGTCGGCGTCGAGGATGCCTTCGAGGTCGCCGACCAGTGCGTCGAGCTGCTCGGAGGTGGAGCGGATCTTGAACGTCGTCCCGTCCTCCGCCTCCACGGCGATCTCCACGTGGTCGCCGACCTTGGCCGCCAGCGCCTGCTTCAGAATGTAGGTCGTCACGTCTGCCTTGTCGGCCATGCCGTCTCCTTCACGTTCGCCGCGGGCAACGCTGCGCAGAGGCGTTGGTTGGTGCGGCAGAACCTCGCGGCGGGGCGCAGCGGCTTGGTATCGCGCTCACGAACGCCGGCAGGGCATCTCGCCGGCGGCGATCAGGGCCTGGGCGATCGCCACCGTACGGCGGCTCTGGTGGCGGATGGCGTCGAGGTCCTCGCGCCGCGGGTCGGCGTTCTCGGCGCCGACGATGGCCGAGGCGCCGTAGGGCGATCCGGCCTCGAGCATCGCCGCGTCGGTGTAGCCCGGCGGGAGGATGACCATGCCGAGATGCGCCATCGGCGCGTAGAGCGACAACGTCACCACCTCCGAGCCGCCATGCGGCCAGGAGGCGACGGTGAAGGCGCCACCGACCTTGCCCGAGAGCGCGCCGCGCTTCCATTGCGGGCCGAGCAGGTCGAGGAAGGCCTTCAGCTCGGTGGCCATCGCGCCGAAGTAGCAGGGTGTGCCGAACAGGATCGCGTCGGCCCATTCCGCATCCTCGTGGGTCGGCGCCGGGTACAGCGCGTTCTGCCGCGCGGCGTTCTCCGTCCAGCCCTCGACCTTCGCCATCGCGTCGGCATCGGCGACTTCGCGGGCGCGGCGCAGACGCACGGTGGCGCCGGCGTCCCGCGCGGCGTCCGCGGCCGCCACGGCCAGCGCCTCGACGGAACCGGAGCGCGAGTAGAAGACGATCAGCACGCGGGCGGGATCGGAAAGGGGATCGGACACGGTGGTTTCCTTGGTCGAGATTTCTCCGACGTAGGGCGGCCGGCATCCGCGGGACCGCGCCCTGCCAAAGGGCCGCGCCGCGGCGGCCGGTCGCCAGCGCCACAGGGGTGGAGCCATCGCACACGCTGCACGTTGCCCGTCCGAAGTCCGATGCGATCGGGCGAGCGAGGTTTCACGGTGGCAGAACAACTCTCCGGACAGGCCGGCCGACAGGGCAAGCGCGGCAAGCCCGCCCTCTACGTGCTGGTCGCCAGCGTGGGACTGATGGTTGCGGCCCTCGTCGGACTGATGGTGTGGCAGGGCGCCAGCTCCCCGCCCGACTACGCGAGCCAGAGCCAGGCCGCGTCGCGCGCGCAGATCACCGGTTCCACGACCGGCCGGAGCGATGCCCCATCCTCGGCCAACACCAGCGCCGTGCCGGCTGGCAACCCGGCCTATCCGCAGCCCGCCAAGCGGGACGCCAACTGAACCCGTCGTCGAACCCGCCGTTCCCGGGTTCGACATCCTCCTGGGAAGCCCGACGATGACCTTGCGTTCCGAGACTCCGCCCTCTCCCGCCAACCTCGACTTCGGTACGCCGCCGGACGACGAGAACCCGACCTCGGCCCAGCTGAAGGCCGACATCGATAGCGGGCGGACCGGAGACAAGGTCAGCCACGGCGATGTCGGCGCGGCGCCGCTCGGGACCTGCGACGAGGCCGGCGACACGCCGCCGACCCCGCAACGGATCAAGCTCGCGCGCGAGAACGAGGCCGCGTCTGAGCGAGTCCGTGCCGCCGCCGACGTTCACGGCGAACGCTCCTGGGTGATGCCGCTGTTCTACGGCGCCGTGGTGGCGATCCCCGTCGTGGTCGGCGCCGCGATCCTCCTGCTGCGCTGATCCGAGGTCGTCGCGCGGCTCGCCGCTGGCGGCCTGTTCGCGTCAGACAGCGGAGATCGTTCCGACAGGGCGCTCGACCCTTCTGTCGGCATTCGTTTGCTCACCGGACATGGGCATTCAGAAAAATTGTTCGCTCATCGCCGTAAAATTCATACGGCGCATGCAAATCCAGCCCGCAACCAATCACGGTAACCTTTGTTGGAAAGCCATGCCGGCAAAGCGTAACCTCGATACGTGCTTCATCCTCGTCGTTGAGGACGACGACCTCGTGCGTCTCTACGCGGTCGAGATGCTGGAGGATGCCGGCTTCGCAGTCGTGGAGGCCCGCCAGGCCGACGAGGCTTGGTTCATCCTCCACGAGCGCTCGGATATCGGCGCGGTCTTCACCGACGTCGACATGCCGGGCACGATGTGCGGCGTGAAGTTGGCCGAACGCGTCTCCGAGGCGTGGCCCGACATTCGCCTGGTCCTGACCTCCGGCCGGCATCGCCTCGCGGATGAGGAGGTTCCCGATCACGGGCTGTTCGTGCCGAAGCCTTACAAGGCCTCCCAGGTCGTCGAGGCGCTCGAACAGGCTGCGTGACGGCGTCTGCCTGATTGGAAAATCCTCTGCGGCTCGTCGTCGAGCGCGCGAAATTTTTCGACAGGAACTGCGCCTTCGAGCGCCGTATCGTCGATGGCGTCCGTCAATTCTCAGTCGATCACTTCCACGATGCGGCGGGTGCCCGGCTCGACCAGCACGGGATGGTCGTTGACGATGGTGTAGTTGTAGCCCGCGAGCTCGAACTCGCGCGGCACGTCGTAGTAGACGATGCCATCCTCCGGCAGCACCGTGCCGATCCGCACCGGCCCGCGATAGGCGAAGGACGGGCGCCGCTCGGCGCTGGCATAGATCCGGAAGCGTTCGCGCCGGTCGATCCCGAGGATGCCGTTGGCGGTGCCGACCGCCGCCCCGAGCGCCCCGCCGACGACCGCGCCAAGCGGCCCCGCCATCTCCTCGCCGCGTTGCGCGCCCTCGCGGGCACCTTGCTGCAGGCCCTGCGCGGATGCGCCCGTGCCGAGGACGAGCGCGAGCGCGGTGGCTGTGAAGGTGAGGCGGGGCATCGGATCGATCCTGGGCGTTTCGAGCCCGCAGCGCGGCGCTGCGGTTTGAAGTCGGAATAGCATCGATCGCCCGCAATCCGCAGCCGGTGGCGACTCCCGGGTGGTCGGGCCGGCGCGCCCGGCCTTTTCGCCGGGCGCGTCGATCAGGCAGCCCGTTCGGCGCCGCGCGCGCAGGCTGCCCGCAACCGGTCCAACAGGTCCATAGCGAGTGCTGTGCGCTCCGCCGGCTCGGAGACCGGGCGGCGCAGGACGACGCGGCCGTCGCGCAGGACGAGATCCTCGCAGGCCGGCATCGGCCCGACCTTGACGCCGGGCCGAAGGTCGGCGGCAAGCCCCTGCGGACCTCCGTTCAGCCGGGCGACACCGAGTTCGCGGCAGGCCGCACGCAGGCGCCCGAGGGCGAAAAGGGCCGCGACCGGCTCGGGCGGGGCACCGAAGCGATCCTCGACCTCGCCAGCAAGGGCCTCAATCGCCGCCACGTCCCGCAGGCGCAGCAGACGCGTGTAGAGGCTGAGCCGGATCTCCGGCTCCGGCACGTAGTCGGCCGGGATGGCGCCGGGCAGGCCGATCTCGATCTCGGGGCACCAATCCTCGGCCTCCTCGCCCTTGGCGAGACGCAGGGCCAGCTCGAGTAGATGGCGGTAGAGGCCCAAGCCCACGAGCTTGGCATGGCCGGCCTGGTCCTCGCCGACGAGGTCGCCCGCCCCGCGAAGGTCGAGGTCGCGGGCGCTGATCGCGAAGCCCGCACCGAGGCGGTCCATCGCTTCGAGGGCCCGCATGCGCTGCTCGGCCGCCGGGCTCGGCGGCGCGGCGGGGTCGAACAGCAGGTGGACGACCCCGCGGCGCTGGCCGCGCCCGACCCGGCCGCGGAGCTGGTGAAGCTGGGCCAGTCCGAACTTCGCGGCGTCCCAAACCAGCATCGTGTTGGCGCGCGGCACGTCGAGCCCGCTCTCGATGATCGCGGTGGCGAGCAGCACGTCGCCGCCGCCGTCGGCGAAGCGGACCATCGCCTCGTCCATCTCGGCCGGCTTCAATCCGCCATGCGCGACGACGACGTCGAGGTCCGGCACGAGGGCCCGCAGGCGCTCGGCCATCGGCGCGATGTCCTCGATGCGCGGGCACACGACGAAACTCTGCCCGCCGCGACGATGCTCGCGGACGAGGGCATCCTGGACCGCGTCGGGGTCGAAGCCCGCGACCAGGGTCCGGACCGGCTGGCGCAGGGCCGGCGGCGTCGACAGGATGCTCAGGCTTTGAAGCCCGACGAGGGCGGATTGCAGCGTTCGCGGGATCGGCGTCGCGGTGAGCGTCAGGACGTGCCCCCCGCCGGCGAGGCGCCGCAGGTCGGCCTTGGTCTTCACGCCGAAGCGCTGCTCCTCGTCGATCACCGTCAGGCCGAGGTCGGCGTAGGCGACGCCGCGCCCGGCGAGCGCGTGGGTGCCCACCGCCAGCCGCACGGTGCCGTCGGCGAGACCCGCCTTGACGCGCTTGGCCTCGGCCGGTGAGACGAGGCGCGAGAGCTGCGCCACCTCGATCCCGAAGCGGGCGAAGCGCCGGCGCAGGGTCTCGGCGTGCTGGCGCGCCAGCACCGTCGTCGGCGCGATCAGCACCGCCTGCCGGCCGGCGAACAGGGCTGCGGCGAGCGCCCGCAGGGCCACCTCGGTCTTGCCGAAGCCGACGTCGCCGCAGACCAGGCGGTCCATCGGCGATCCGGAGGCGAGGTCGGTGAGCACGGCGTCGAAGGCCGCGGCCTGGTCGTGGGTCGGCGGGAAGCCGAAGCCGGCCGCGAACCGCTCCATTTCGCGGGCCGGCGGCCGGATCGCCGCGACGCCGGCCTCCCGGCGCTCCCGGGCGGTCTCCAGCATGTGGCGGGCGGTGCGCGCCAGGGTCGCCTCCGCCGCGAGGCGCCGACGCGCCCAGGTGCCGCCGTCGAGCTTGTCGAGGGTCACGGCGGCCGGCTCGGAGCCGTAGCGCCAGATCCGGTCGGCCTGGGCGACCGGCACCATCAGCACCGCGTCATCGGCGAAGCGCAGGCGCAAGGCCTCCGTCGCCGGCCGGTCGGCGACGGAGGCGACCGGCTCCAGCCCCTCGAACACGCACAGGCCGCGGTCGCGGTCGACGGCCACGTCGCCGGGCCGAAGGTCGACCTCGCAGAGCGGCAGGACATGGCCGGCGGGGCCGGCCGGCGCGGCGTCCGGCCCGTAGAGGTCGGCTGCGGCGAACACCGTCGCGCCGTCGGCGTGGAAGCCCGCCGCGAGGGGCACCTGCAACGCCAGCAGCTCGCCGGGCGCAGCCGCGGCAACTTCCGCCCAGCCGTCGATCAGGCGCACGGCGCGGTCGGCCACGGCGGAGGCCTCGCGCACGAGCCGGCGCAGGGGCAGGCTCTGGCCGGCGAGCACGATCCGCCGCCCGGCCTTCAGCTGCGCGCGCAGCAGTTTGGCAAAGGCAGCTGCCGGGCGTGCGGCGCCCGCGAGCCCCGACAGGCCGACACTCTCGGCGGCCGCATGCGTGGCGGCCATGATCGTGCGGGCCTCGACGGCGCGCGTCCACGCCGCGTGCGAGAGGTAGAGGTCCTCCCCGCGCCCAGCCACACCGTTGCGGCTCCCCTTGCCGGCATCGCGCAGGGCACGCGCCTCGTCGATCTGCTCGAAGAAGGCGGCGGCCCGCACTGAGGCGCCCTCCTCGACCACGAGCCCGGCGTCGGGCAGGTAGTCGAGCGGCGCGACGAGGTTCGGGTAGAAGCGCGCCAGGGCGTGCTCCTGGCCGGTGAAGGGGCGCAGGCGATCCTCCGAGCCCTCCGCCAGGACGATCTCGGTAGCAGGGTCGATCACCAGCCGACCTGCGTCGCCGACCGAACGCTGCGTGATCGGATCGTAGACCCGGATCGCGGTGACGCGGCCGTCCGCATGCTCGATGCGGGACGGGCGCGACGCGTCGGCGGGGAACACCTCGATGGTGCGGCCGCGGATCGCGACCTCGCCCGGCTCGTCGACCCGCTCGTCGACGACGTAGCCGAGGCGGACCAGGGTGGCGGTGATCGCCTCCGGATCGATCCGGTCGCCGGCAGCGAGCGACACGTGCGCGTCGGCCCAGGTCTCGCGCGGCGGGACGCGCTGCGCCAGCGCAGGCCCGGTGGTGATGACGAAGTCGGGCGGAGAGGCATCCGTGCTCAACCGGCGCAGGACGGCGGCGCGCAGGCCCATCGTCGCCCGGGAGGGCGAGGCGTGGTCCAGCGGCAGGCAGTCCCATTCCGGGTAGACCAGGATTTCGGCCGCAGGCGCCAGCGTACGCAGGACCTGGGCGAGCTCGTCGAGGCGCCGCGCATCGCGCGCCACGTGCACCACCGGCTTGGCCGATGCCCGGCGCCCCGACCCGTCCTGTGCCGCGATGTCGAGGAGCGAAACGGCCAGCGCCCCGATCGGAACGAGGGGCGCATCCTCCATCGGCGCGGGGCTCCGCTCGGCAGCCTTTCGTCGACGCTCGGCCATTCGTGACTCCGTCCTCAACCCTTGGACTCGGCAACGCGGTTCGGTTCGCGCCGGTCCCACGGGAAAGCCGGCTATTCACAGATCATGCGTGCGACCTGCGGACGCCCGTCACCCTGGAAACCGCCTCGCGAAGGCGCCGCAGGCCGCGGGCTCTCAAGGCGAGCGAGCTGGGCATTCCGGCGCCGCGTGGACGCATCGACGCAGCGCGAAAATACTCGGATCGGAGGCGTGCGACGTCCGGCCCCGCGCACGGCCATATCGTATGTTAGTGCGTGCCGCGCGCGGAGGTGCAGTTCTAGACCATCGCTGACCACGGGACCGGCCGTCAGCGCCTGCGAGACACTCGTGCTCCCGCCGTCCCGGAGCGGCGAAGCCCATGGCATGTTGCGATTTCGACGTTCGAGACGACGGCGCCGCGGCGTATCGCGACGGTGCAAGCGTCCGATCCGGCCGAGGCATCCCGATCATGAGCGCAGGTCGTCCGCCCTCCGCCGAACCCGACGGTCCACCATCCTACCGGGCGATGATGTTCGGAGCGGACGGCCGGATGGTGCTTCAGGCGGTGATCGCGGCCGAAGGCGACGACGACGCGAAGGCGCAGGCCCTGGCGTTGGTGGACGGTCACAGTGTCGACCTGTGGGACCAGCTACGGTTCATCGACCGGTTCGAGCCGGATCCTGCCCCTGCGCAGGTCCGGACCATCAGGGCGCGATCCTCGGATCGCGCAGGAATGCGGCTTTTGCCCAACGAAGATCTGTGAACGCATGGACGACGACGGCCCCATCCCGATCGAAGAGATCCGGCAGCGCGCCTACGACCTGTGGGACCGGCACCACCGCCCCGAGGGGCAGGAAATGCGGTTCTGGGTGCTGGCCGAGCGGGAGCTGAGGGCGGAGCGCCGGACCCGGCGGGACGGCCCGGCCTCGCATTCGTCTCAGGGCTGACGGATCGACGCCGGCGCGCCGCGGTCGAGCCTCAAGTCTTGTCCGGTTCGGCGACCGGCGCGGCGACGGCCCCGATGCCGATGCCGAGTTCCATTCCCGAACGAGGCGGCAACCCGATCGGCAGCATCGGGGCCGCCGAGGGCTCTTCCTTCTCTCGCGAGAGCTCGGCCTCCACTTCCCGGATCACGTCGGCAAAATGGTACGGCTTCCGGAGGAGCCGCGTGCCCGGCGGCAACGCACGCTCGAAATCGCCGCCCGCGCCCGAGGTCACGATGATGCCGATCGCCGGCCAACGGTGGCGAACGAGTTGCGCGAGGGCGACGCCGTCCCCCGCGATGCTGCGCCCGGTGATCAGCACGCGCACGTCGTCGGATCGTTTGAGCACGGACAGCGCCTCTGAGGCGGTGCGGACCTCGATGGTCCGGAAGCCCACATCCGCCAGCATGTCGGCGGTGACCAGGCTGACGATCTGGTCCGTCTCCACGATGAGGATGGCGACAGGTCCGTCGGCGGCGGTCAAGGAACTTACTCCCAATACCAATCTTGCGGTCGCGGCCATGGGCAGCGACGGGCAATTCGGCGTGACGATCCAGCCGCCCGCGAATTTCGGAGGCTGAAAGCACCACTAACGCAGCAAATGCAAACCTCCTAGTCCCGCGACGAACTCTGCGGAGGCGCTTGCAAGATTAACGATCATTTGTCTATCGCGCGCCGGCTTAGGCGCCAGACGTGTCGATCGGCAGAACGACGCACGCGGCGGCCGTACCGGATCGGGACGCAGCGTCGCACGGCGTCGCTAGGCGCCGGCCTGTGCTTCGAGACGTTCCGCCACGTAGCGCGCGCGGGAAGCGCCGTCGCTAACCGACCCCGTCCGTTCGCACCAGGCCGTGAACGCGGCGAGTTCCAGCGGGACCCGCACGACGTCGACGCCGCTGCGCGACACCTCGCGCTCGACCTGCTCGGCCGACATCCGCCAGGCCTCATAGGTCTCCGGCAGGTTCGCGCCGTCGGCGAGCCCGCGGCGGAGGCCGTCGTAGTGCTCGGGGCTGTACCAAGCCACGCCGACGCGGTGGGGACGGCTCATCGGAGATCCTCTGTCGGCGCGGGCGGCCTCGGGCCTATGCGCGGGGGACCGAAATCAGCATGGGACCACCCAATCGCCCGCGTGAAAAGGGCGTTCCGCCGCCCACCCCCCGCGATCTCGCCCCGGGGCGGCTACGCCGCGGTCGCCGTGATCGGCCGGCGCTCGCCGCATCCGCGGCAGAACCGCTCGAAGGTGCTCTTGCGCTGTGCGCAGGCCGGGCATCGCTCGAACACCCCGAGCCCGCAATGCGGGCAGAAGTTCGTGGCCGGGTCGTCGAGGGCGATCCCGCGCTCGCAGCCCGGGCAGACCTTTCGGGCGAGCCGCGCCAAGGCCTCGTCGGTGGCGATCTCGGTCCGGCGCTCGGCGTCGGGCCGCGCCTCGACCAGGGCCTGCCGCTCCCGATAGGCGTGCAGGGCGTTGATCGCCGCCCGGCCCCCGACGAGGGTCAGGACCGCGCCGACCCCGTACTGCACGTAGCCGCCGTAGCTCGGGAGATAGGGCACCAGCTCGACGAAGAACGCGAAGGCGGCGGCCAGCGCAAAGCCCCACACGAACGGCCAGTTGCGCGTGTTGCGCCGCCTCATCAGCAGCCAGCCGGCCAGGAGCAGGAGCGGCAGGGTCAGGGCGAGGCGGTAGCCGAACACCCGCAGCTCCTGCCCACGCTCCGCCGCATCGAGCTTGGCCTGCGCCTCGGCGCGCAACCCGGTGTCGGCGGCTTCGAGCGCGGATTCCCGCTCGCCGAGGTCGAAGGCGGTGCGGTTCAGTTGCTCGAGCCGCTCCTCGACCGTGCGCTCGGCCGCCTTGAGCTGGTCCAGTCCCTCGGTGCGGGCGACGAGCCCGGGGTCCTGATCGACGCGCTGCGTGGCGTTGCGGGTCTTCAGCCAGTTCGCGAAGGTCTCGCGCGCCGCCTCGGTGGCCGAGCGGGCGGCGTCGAGCGCCAGCTGCGCCGCCTCGGCCTGCCGCCGCGCGTCGTCCTGCTCGCGCCGGACCTTTTTGAGCGCGGCATCCGAGGCGCGGGCCGGCTCGCGGTCCAGGAACTGCTCGACGGTGTAGCGGTGCTCGACCTGCGGCAGGTCGCCGACGACGAGCGAGCCGAGGCCGATCAGGAAGCCTGCGAACAGCAGGGCGACGAGCCACAGGGCGGCGTTGAACCAACGCTCGGAAACGCGGGTGCCGTTGGCCACGCTGGGCTCTCCTCAGGTTATGACGGAACGCTAGGGCATGCCCCGGACCTCGGGACGGCGAAACGCAGGCGGACGTTCAGCCCGGCCGCGCGCGCATTTCGTTGCGGATGCAGGTTTCGATGTCGCGCACTGAGCGGTTGTAGGTGTCGTTGAACAGCTGCGCCGGCTGGCTCGGGTCGCCCTTCGCCTTGATGTCCCGGGCGACGTCGCGGCCGTGCCCGATCACGCTCGCCACCGTGTCGGCGTAGCCGGTACACGCGGAATCCGCCTTCGGAGCCAGCGCGTCGAAGGTCGTCCCGAGCTGACGGTTGGCGGTCGAGACCTCGCCGAGCGCGGCGAGGAACGGCGCCACGTCCGACTTCGGCCCGAGCGCCTCGAAGCGCTTCACCGCCCGCTTCAGGGCGAGGCTGGTGTCCAGCAGCCGGCGGGCCGGCGCATCCTCCGGCAGGGCGGCCGCGCGCCGCTGGTCGCGGGCCATCTCGCGGTCGAACAAAGCGGTGCCGTAGGCGTCCATCGCCTTGGCCGCCGCCTCGACCTGGGGCACGAGGATCGGGTGCTGCTCGCGCGCGAGGCGGAACCCGTCCACCTTGAACTCGCGAGTGGTCTGATAGCGGGTCAGCGCCTTCAAGGTCGGGTTGAGCGTGCGCAGGCTCGCGAGGAGGATCGCGGCCGGGGCGTCGACCTCCGGCACGACGCCGGGCAGGGCGATTGCCGTCTCCAGTTCGCCGATCACCCCGTCGAAGTCGACGATGCCGAAATGGTACCACGCGTCGGCGCCGGGCTTGAACTTCGGCTTCAAGACCCGCTCGTTGTCGCGCCGGTAGTCGGCGAGCTGGCGCTCGATCGGGTGCGAGCGCACGAGGTGGTTCTGCGCCTCGGTGTAGGCGTCGGCCTTGGCCGCCGCCTGCGCCTCCGGGCTTGCCGGCGGGGTCACGGATCGCGCGGGCCTCGTGTCCGGCGCCCGGGCGGCGACCGCGGGCGGCGCGGCCTGCAGGATCGCCTGCGACGCCGGCGGCAGGCCGGGGAAGTCGCACTTGAACGCCTCGACCATGCTCTTGCGCACGGTCTCGTGCGCCCGGGCGCACTGATGCGCGATCGTCGTGCGGACCGCCTCGTTGCGGGTCACCGCCTCGCGGAAACTCTCGCGCAGATTGTCGATGCCCTGGCGGATGTTGGGGCGGACGGCCTCCGGCACGCCGGGGCTCGCCGCGCACTGCGCATAGGCCTCGAAGAAGGCGTCGCAGCTCTCGATGCCGACCGTCGTGACCGGCGTCACCGCCGCCGCGCGCGTCACCAGGGCGACGGCCAGGCAGGCCGCCGCGAGGTGGGGAACGCGTCGTTTGCGCGTGGTCGTCATGGGCATGACCTTCCGGGTCTGGGCCGATCCGGCCGTCGGCCGGCTCACAGGTTGCGCAGGGCGAGAAGGGGCACGAAGGCCGCCAGCGCCACGGGGATCGACCAGTATTCCATCCGCATCCAGAACAGCTTGTGGAGGCTGTACAGCAGCACGCGCTCGTTCGTGACCGGATCGACGAGTTCGCGCGGCGGCTTGCCGTTGAGGCGCCGGCCGACGAACCAGTTGGCGGCGGCGGCAGCGAACAAGCCGAGGCTGACGGCGAGGAACGTCAGTTCAGGATGGCCGGCCGCACGCAAGGCCAGACCTCCCGCCGCCCCGACGAGGATGGCGGTGACGGCAACCACGGGCAGGACGAGGATTCCCCAGCCGGACCAGATGAACAGCATCGCCAGAGCCTGACTTTTCGATCGCGGTCGCGGTCGAACACGCGTAAGGACGTGCCCGTGCGATCCGGAAAAGCCACGACTGCGCATCAAGCCTGCCGCTACCGGATTCGGACCGCGGGATTGTCTTGGGCGTGCGAATGCGGCGACGCTGTGTTCACGGCGGCGTGATCTGCAACGGAACTCCGGGACGGCCAAGCCTCGCTTGTCTCGACGCGTCGCCGAAGCCGGCTCAGACGAGGTTTTCGTGCTCCGCTCGCACCTGTGCGTAGAGGGCTTCGCAGCGCGCAAGCCACAGGTCGCGGGTGAACAGGCGCATCACCCGGGCATGCGGGACCGTGCGCGGGATCGCGAGCGCCTGACCGAGTGCGGCTGCAAGCGCGATCACGTCGTCCGGCGGCGCGAGGCAACCGGCCTCGCCGACGACCTCCGCGGCCGCCCCCATGGCGATGCCGGCGACCGGCACGCCGCAGGCCATGGCCTCGATCGCCACGAGGCCGAAGGGTTCGTCCCAGCAGGGCGTGAACAGGAAGACCGAGGCACGACCGACTTCGCTTGCCAGCGCCGCGCCCGAGAGGTGCCCGCCGTAGCGGATCGGGCCGCCGAGATGCGGGGCGACCTGCGCGTCCCAGTAGTCTTGGTCCTCCACCGGGCCGAACAGGGTCAAGGGGATGCCGGCGCGCCGGGCCGCCGCGACGGCGCAATGCGTGCCCTTGATCGGCGCGATGCGGCCGGACCAGACGGCGGTTCCGTCGCCGCGATCCTGATAGGGCCAAGACGCGGGATCGACCCCGTTGTGGAGGACCGAGACGCCTGCGGGCGCCGCCTCCCGCCACCACGACCTGCGTTGGGCCTCCGACGTGACGGTGACGCGATGGCCGGGCACGAGGCTGTCCTGCACGAACCAGCGCAGGGCGTCGTAGGGCGGCACGTGGAGCGAAGTGACGGTGGGCGTCGCCGCGAGGCGGAGGCCGTCCAGCGGCAGGCGGCTGAGGGAGTTGTTGTGCAGTACGTCGAAGCCGCCGTCCGCGATCCGGTCGCAGGCGGCGGCGTAGCCGGCATCGACATGGGCCTTGAGCCCGGCATCGCCTCGATGCTCGAGGCCGGGGAAACTGCGCTCGTGGTGCACCGGGATCACCGGGTCGATGGCGAATCGCGGGTCGCTGTCGCCGGCGGCGAACAGGACGACCTCGTGTCCACGCGCGGTCAGGCCTTCGGCGAGGGCCCAGGTATGCGCCTCCATGCCGCCCGCAAAGGGCGGCGCCACGGGATGGCGGAGATGGGCGAGCAGCGCGATCCTCACGCCGTCGCCGCGGCGGCGGCCTGGGCTTCGAGGAAGCGGATGACGGAGGCCGAATTGCCGTAGGGCTGGTGGCTCTGCTGGCCGGTCAGCGCGAGGTCGCCGGCCTCCGGGCGGCGCAGGATGCGGATCGGCCGGTCGGGGGCGTCGTCGATCAGCCCCATCACCTTGAAGGCGTAGAGCCAGTGGCCCATCGTGCGGTAGCCCCACTTGGCCTCGAACAGCTCGGCGTTGCGCACCACGCTGTCGAGGTGGTGGACCGGCGGCATGTGGTGCGGGTGGTACTGGTGGTAGGCGAGGCCGCCCTTCATCCAGGCGATGGGGATGCCCGCACGGTCGAGGACCTTGCCGAAATCCGTGTCCTCGCCGCCATAGCCGGTGTAGCGCTCGTCGAAGCCGCCGGCGGCCAGGAAGGTGGCGCGCCGGACCGCGAAGTTGAGGGACCAGAAGCAGCGGTAGTCGTCGCAGATCTCCAGGCCCGACGCCGGGGGGCCGCGCCGGTCGGAATGGCGCTCGGCGACCGTCGCGAAGGCCTCGCAGGTCCAGTCTCCGATGGTGGCGCGCTCGGGCAGGTGGAGCACTTCGCCCATCAGCAACCCGTCGAGCTCGGCGAGCCCGCGCGCGTAGTCGGCGACGAGGTCGGGGGCCGGGATGCAGTCGACGTCGAGGAAGACCACGGCGTCGCCGCCCGCCGCCGCGACGCCGCGGTTGCGCGCCGCAGCCAGCGGCAGCTCCGTGCCCGGCACCAGGATCTGGCGCACCGGGAAGCCGACCTCGGGCAGGTCGTAGGGCGCGTCCTGCATCACCGCGACGACGAACTCGGCGGGCTTTTGCGTCTGGCGCTCCAGGCCGCGGAGCACGTTGCGCAGGTGCGCCGGCCGGCCCTTGGCCAGGGTCACGACGGAAACGGTGGACATGGGGCGGTCTGGCTCCGGGAGGTTCAGGCGGTGCGGGATGCGGGCATGCGGCCGGCGACGACCGTGAGCGGAGCAGGCTCGGCCGCGCCGTGCCAGAGTTCGTCGGTCAGGCCTTCGAGCCATCCGGCGGCGCGCGCGGCGGCGTCCGGCGCGTAGAGGCTGCGCAGGGGGGCGGGGTCGAGGCCGCGCGCCCGGTCTAGGAGGTCGCGCCAGCCTTGGAGGTCGCCGGGCCAGATTGGGGCCTGGACCGCAGCCCCGAGCCGGACCAGGGCCTCGGCCTTCCGGGTCTGCTCGCCGAAGTAGCGCCATTCGGGCATCACGATCAGCCGGCCGCCGACGCGGGCGACCTCGTGGATCGTGTTGTCGCCGGCCGAGGCCACCACGATGTCGGCGGCGGCGAGGTAGTCGGTGACGGAGGGCACCCAGCCGAGCTCGCGCAGGTTGGCGAAGTCGGTCTCGTGGCCCTCGCGGTGGGTCGGCCCCAGGGTCAGCCACAGGGTGTCGGGCGCAGCCCGCGCCGCCACCGTCAGGGGTGCGTAGGGCGTGCCGCTGCCCCCGCCCCCGGTGATGGCCACGACGATCTCGCGCTCAGCATCGAGGCCGAGCTTCGCCCGCGCCTCCGCTCGGTCGGGCACGCCTTCGACGCTGGTGCAGAGGCCACCGCTGTAGAACGTCTTGGCGCGCAGGGCGGCCGGGTAGTCGTCCTGCTCCATGCGCTCGTCGAAGGGGGCCAGCATCCCGACGCAGGCCTCGTAGGCGCCGACATGGCCGATGTCGGAACGGTCGCCGTGCATGCGGATCTGCACCGCGGGCACGCTGGCGATGCGCGCGAGCAGGGCGATCTCCGCCGAGACGTCGACCATGAACAGGCCGACGTCGCGCTCGTCGAGGTGGTCCAGGATGCGCCGCATGGTCCGGCGCATCTCGGCGAGCCCCAGCGGCACGCAGTGCATCACCTGCGGCGTCGGCTCCGCGTAGAGGCGCGGCGTCGGCACGGACGCGCCGATCATGTTCGGCAGCGGCACGATCTCGATGTCGCGGGAGAAACCGTCGAACAGCGACGGGCCGGCGGTCAGCACGGAGACGGGCCGGTCCTTTGCGAATTCGGCCGCCACCGCCATCGTGCGGTTGGCGTGGCCCCGTCCCTGATGGTGGACGAAGAACGCGATGGGCTTCTTCATGGCTGTGGGATTCGCGATCCGTCAGGAGAACAGGGCGTCGGGCCGCAGGGCGGCGGCGATCTCGGTCGGGTCCGGCCGGCGCAGGACTTGGATCGCGGGGGCGTCGTCGTCCCAGGCGATCAGCCCGGCGGCCCGGAACTGGTCGAGCCAGTAGGTCATGCACCAGCGCCCGTGCGCGCGCCGGAAGCGGGCGGCGTTGGCGAGGATGGCGTCGAAGTGCTGCAGCGGCGGCACGTGGACGGGATGGTGCTGGTGGTACGCGCGCGCGCCGCCGACCCAGAAGGTCGGCAGGCCGGAGGCTGCGAGGCGCATGGCGAGGTCGGTCTCCTCCCCGCCATAGCCGGCGTAAGCCTCGTCCATGCCGCCGCATGCGCGCCAGGCGTGGGCCGGGAGGGCGAAGGACAGGCCCCAGAGCTGGCCCGGATCCGGCTCCCGTCGCAGGCCCTCGGCAGGAACCGGGGGACGGGCCGGATGCGCCCGGCCGAGCCGCGCGAGCGCGGCGTCGTCGGCGGCGACGTCGGCGTCGAGCCCGGGCGGCAGGTACAGAACCTCGCCGAGGAACAGGCCCTCGGCCTGTGCCGCCGCGCGCCGGTAGGCCGCCACGAGGCAGGGCGACGGGATGCAGTCCACGTCGAGGAACACGAGGAGGTCGCCCGAAGCGGCCTCGGCCGCGCGGTTGCGGGCGGCCGCGAGCGGCATCGGCTCGCCGGCGACGTGGCGATGGCGGACGGGGCAGCCCGGGTCGGGCAAGTCGGCGGCACGCTCCGGCTGCATCCAGGCGATGACCAGCTCGCGAGGTGGCACGGATTGCCGCGCCAGCCCGGCCATGAGGTTGCGCAGCCGGTCCGCCCGGCCGCGGACCAGGGTGAGCACGCTCGCCGACGGCCCGTCGGACGCGTCAGACGGCATCGGCCAGCATCCGGCGGAAATGCCCGACGCCCTCGATGATGCCGCGGGCGTGCGAAGCGCGGGCGACGTAGGAGTGCTGCAAGCCGGCGTGGCTCGCCAGGTCGTCGGAGTAGTTGGCCACGATGATCGCCTGCGCCCCGGCGCGCAGCATCTCGACGTCGTTGCCGGAATCACCGGCGACGAACACCGCCCGCTCCGGCAGGGCGTAGAGGGCGCGGACATGGGCCACCGCCGTGCCCTTCGACGCCGCCGCCGGCAGCACGTCGAGGTAGCGGCCGTGGCTGTGGATCACGGTGGCGCGTTGCCCCGCGAGGGCGAGGCGGGCGCGCACCGCCCGCGCCGCCGCGGCGTCGGCGAAATAGCTCAGCTTGTGCCCGCGCTGCTCCAGCGGCCCCTGGGGCACGAGCCCGTCGAGGCCGGCCAGGACCGCGTGGACGCCGGCCCGGTCCCAGTCGGCGGAGACGGCGGTGCGCCACGCGAGGTCGGCGGCGTAGGTCACGCCGTTGGGGTCGAGATGGTAGATCTCGGAGCCGACCGAGGTGATCATCACCTGCGGCCGCGGGCTCATCTGCTGCTCGAGGATCGCCATCGCGCTGTGGAACGACCGGCCGGTGGCGACGCCGAAGGCGAGCCCGGCCTGCCGGCTACGCCAGCGCCGGAAGATGCCGAGCGCCGCCGCGCAGCCGACGAGCGTGTTGTCGATGTCGCAGACCAGCATCTGGCGCGGCGCCGCCAGGGGCGGCTGCGGCGCTAGCAGCGCACCGAGCAGGGCGTGGTAGCGCGCGGCGTGCTGGTCCCAATCGTAGGCGGCGGCCGCGCGGGCGCCGCCTGCCACGCAATCGGCGTACAGCGCCGGCTCGCGGAGGATGCGCAGGCACGCCGCCGCGATGGCGTCGGGCGCGCGCGGGTCGACGAGGAGCCCGTTGCCGCAGGTCTCGACGATGTCGTTGGGGCCGCCGCTGTCGGTGGCCACCAGCGGCAGCCCGGCGGCCGAGGCCTCCAGCAGCGTCAGGCCGAACGGCTCGTTGAGCGCGGGGTTCACGAAGACGCCGCCGCGGGCGCGGGCGTAGGCGTAGATCGCCGGCACGTCCTCGGGATCGTGGGTCTTCGGGTAGGCCACACGCCCGTAGAGGTCGTAGCGGTCGATCAGCACCAGGATCTCGCGCAGGGTGGCGGGCATGTCGCCGTCGAGCGCGTCGATGTCCTCGCGCATGCCCGCCATCAGGACGAGGTTCGCACGCGCCTGAAGCTCGGGACTCTCGCCGTAGGCCCGCACCAGGGCGGCGAGATTCTTGCGCGCCACCGGCCGGGCCAGCGCCAGCAGCGCGGGCTTCTCAGGCTCGTGCAGGAAGCGGTCGATGGTGGCGTCGACCCGCGCCAGCGGCTGGGCCGCGGTGAACCGCGCCAGGTCGCTGCCCGGCGGCAGGACCCGGATGCGCCCGGGATCGTAGGCGGTGTACCCGGCATACTGCACCTCCGCCTCGTCGCTCGAGGAGGCGACGACGAGGCTCGCGCGTGCCAGCGCGCCTTCCTCGGCGGCGATGCGATGCACGAGGTCGGGGGCGTCCTCCGCGCCGGCACCCATCAGCGCGGCCTTCACGCGCCCGAGCGAGTGCGCGGTGAACACGAAGGGGATGCCGAGCGCGTCCTGGACAAGCGCCGCCACCGAGGCGGCGTCGGCATAGTGGGCGTGGATCATGTCCGGCGCCCGCGGCTGCCGGGCGATCCAGGCGACGAGGTTTCGGGCGAAGCTCGCGACCTCCGTGTGCATTTCCTCTTTGGAACGGTAGGCCGGCGACGCGCTTGCGAGCCGCACCAGTTCCACCTTGTCGGAGATCCGCTCTTCGGGCACGGCGTAGTCGGGGCCGTGGATGCCGTCGAACAGGCGCGTCGCCATGACGATCCGCGCAATGTCGGCATCCTGCGCGGAGGCCGCCACGAGGTCGAGCAGGTAGCGGATGTGGCCACCGGTGTCGGCGGTCAGGCCGAACGCGACTCCACCGCCGCGAAGGCAGCCTTGCAGGGCGACATGCAGGACGAACATCAGGCGGCCGGCGTCTCAGCCGTGACCGGGCGAGGAAACGTTACAGGTGAGGTCTCGACCGTGATCCGCGTCGCCCAAGTCGCCCCCAACATCTTCCCCGTTCCCCCCGAGCATCACGGCGGCACGGAACGGGTCATCCACGATCTCGGCACGGCGCTGCGTCTTATAGGTGTGGAGGTAACGCTGTTTGCCCCCTCCGACAGTGCGACAGACTTGCCGCGCGTCGGCAACCACCCGAGCCTCGCCGCCCTGGAACGGCGCCACGGGCGGGTCGCTCCAGGCGTCCCGGCTGCGCTCGACGCCCTGCAGCTCGAGGCGCTGCGGCTGCGCCTCGACCAATTCGACATCGTGCATTGCCACGGCGAGTTCGCGCATGCGGCGCTCCTCGGGGCGCGCCGCCGCCACAGTCTCACGACGGTGCACTGGCGGGTGGACGAGCTCGACCGGGCGCTGTTCTTCGCGGGCTTCCCGGACCTGCCGGTGGCGGCGATTTCGGCGGCGCAGGCGGCCGAAATCCCGGCCGCGAACCGGGCCGGGATCGTGCATCACGGCATCGCGCGGGACCGCTACGCGCTGAGTCGGCGACCCGAGGCGCACGTCGCCTTCGTCGGGCGGATGACCGACCAGAAGCGGCCGGACACCGCGATCCGCGTCGCGCGCGCCGCCGGCCTGCCGATCAGGCTCGGCGGCACCGTCGACGTCGGCAACCCGGACTATTTCGAGCAGCGGGTGCGCCCGCTTTTGGGCGACGACGCGACCTACCTCGGCCCCGTGGACGACCGCCGCAAGGCCGACCTCCTGGGCGGCGCACGGGCGCTGTTGTTCCCGATCGACTGGCCGGAGCCCTTCGGGCTCGTGATGATCGAGGCGATGGCCTGCGGCACGCCGGTGGTCGCCTGGAACCGCGGCTCCGTGCCGGAGATCGTCGAGGACGGCGTCACCGGCTTCATCGTTTCCTCGGAGGCGGAAGCGGTGACGGCGCTCGGGCGGATCGGTCAGCTCGACCGCGCCCGGGTCCGCGCACGCTTCGAGGCGCGCTTCACCGCCGACCGCATGGCGGCCGACTACCTCGCCCTCTACCGCCGCCTGCTCGCCGCCTGATGCGGGTCGCCTACCTCGCCTGGGACTACCCGCCGGCCCCGAGCGGCCTCTCGACCGCGGCCCGCGAGATCGCCGAGAGCCTCGCCGAGGCCGGCGCCGACGTGACCGTCTTCACCCTCGACCGCACGGGGTGCGACCGCGTCGGCGGCGTCGACGTGGTCGGGCTTGCCCTACCGCCGGGTGGCGCGCTGGCACGCCTACGCCGCCGGGGCTCGGCCGGGCACCTCGCGGCCCCCCTCGCCTTTCGACGTGCGGTGCTCGCGGCCCACGCCCGCCAGCCGTTCGACGTGGCGGAGGCGACGAACTGGTACGCCCCCGCCGTGCTGCTCGCGGGACGCCGCGACCTGCCGCTGGTGACGCGAAGCTCGACGCCCGCCGCCTTCACCCGCGACGCCCCCGCCACGCTGCGCGACCGCCTCGACGGCCGAACCGCCGATTTCCTGGAGCGCAGGCAGGCGCGGGGCAGCGCCGGGCTCGTCGCCAACACCGCCGAGCACGGCGCGGTGATCGCGCGCGCCTACGGCCTGTCCGGCCCGCAACCGGGGGCGGTGATCGGCTTGAGCCTGCCTCCCGCGATCACGGAGGCCGCGCGCGGCGCGTCCTATCCGGAACATGAGGAGCCGGTGCGCCTGCTCTTCGTCGGGCGGGCGGAGGCGCGAAAGGGCTTCGACGCCCTGCTCGGGGCGATGGCGATCCTCGCCGACGAGGCGGCGCGCGGGTCGGGGCCGTCCGTCCGGCTCGATCTCGTCGGCGTGCCGGCGGCGGACTTGCCGGCCGATCTTCCCGCGGCGGCGCGGGCCTGCATCCGCCCGCTCGGCCGGGTGCCCGCAGACGATCTCGCGCAGGCCTACGCCGGGGCCCATGTCGTGCTCGCGCCCTCACGCTACGAGAGCTTCGGGCTCGTCTACCAGGAGGCGCTGGCCTACGGCCGCCCGGTGGTCGCCTGCGCGCTCGACGCGAGCGCGCGCGCCTTCGTCGGCGATCCCGGTGCCGGGCCGCTGGCGCGGGACGCCACCGGCGCCGCGCTCGCCGACGCGATCCGCCCGCTGCTCGCCGACCCGGACGTGCGCGTCGCCTATCGCGCCCGCGCGCTCGCGGCGGCGGGCCGCTTCACCCGCGAGGGCTTGGCGCGCCAGACCCTCGACCTCTACGCCCGCGCCCTTGCCTCGGCGCAATCGCGACAGGCGCGTTGAAGCGGACGTGTGGAGGCGAGCGCTACGCGCGAAACGGGCGCAGCAGCGCCGCTTCTTCCTCGGGTCGCCCGCGCCCGGGGGCGAGGCTCTCGTAGCGGCGCGAGCGCGCCAGCACATGCGCGCGGCCGAGGTGGTGCTCGATCGCCCCGTGCAGCGCGACGAAGCTTCGCGGCCAGCCGCCGTCGAGGGCAGGCCGCTCGTGCACCCGGCCTTCATAGCGCACGGCCTTGCGGTTCAGCCGGTACTGCACGTCCGGGAAGACGTCCGACAGCAGGCCGTCGACCCGGTTGCGGCGCGCAAGCCCGACCGAGAGCACGTCGCCCGCCTCCGCCAGGGCCGCAAGCGCCGGGAGGCGGCGGCCGACTGCAAGATCAAGGGTCTCGTCCGCGTCGAGCTGCAGCATCCAGGGATGGTGGGCGAGATCCTGGAGGGCGTTGCGCTGGGCGGCGAAATCGCCATCCAGCGGACGGGCCGCCACGCGGACCGCATCATGCGGAAACCCTTCGTCCGAGACGGTGCGCGGCGACGCAGCCGCCGCGTCGAGCAGGACGACCACGTCGTCGGTCCAGGCCGCGTGGGCCGCGACCGCCGCCAACACGCGGTCGAGGTCGGGCGGCCGGCAGAGCAGGCCGAGGGAGACCGGCACCCGCTCCCGCCCATCGAGGGCGTAGAGGTCGGCCTGCGCGGCCCGCACCGCGTGCGGCCGGCGAAGCTCCGCCCGGCCCGCGGCGTCCTGCGGGCGGATGCCGAGCCCGAGGGCGGTCGCGGCGCTACGCAACGTGTAGAGGTCGAGCCCGTAGGCACCCGCCGGGTCCGGGACGAAGGTCGGGCCGGCGAGCCGCGCGGCGAGGTCGGCGCGGCTCGCCGGCC
>NZ_VRUT01000260.1:0-4041 GCF_008039465.1 Methylobacterium sp. WL120
GGGCGGCGAGTCGGGGAAGGCGGGTGGAGGTTAGCGCGCCTTCACGGGGCGTTCGGCGGCCGGATCGCGCGCCGTCGCAGCTGGCGCGGGGCGGAGTTCCGGGTTCGCGCCGCGGACCTCCTCGAACCGGACCATGCGGACCGCGCCGATGGTCTCCAGGGTGATCCGCTCCTGTGCGGTCGCGGCCCGCGGGGTGAGGAGCGCCATTAGCCCGGCGGCGAGGGTGGCGGCGACGATCATCTTCGTGGGGTGGGGCATCGCATGTCTCCGTCTGGCTGCTGGCTCCCCGCCGGCCCGGGGACGATGGCTGGCTTTCGCTTTGAGTAGACCGGTCGTCTCGAACTTCGGCATAAAAGGATACTGTCTCGGGATCGTTGGAACGCGGGTGGGTTCAGTGCGGCGCGAGGCCGAGGAGGCGGCGGGTGGTCCCGATGGCGGCCTCGAACGGGGCGTCGGTCCGGACGATCTTGGCCATCAGGCTCGCACCGAGCCAGACGTGGTACAGGTCTTCGGCGGTCGTCTGCGGCTTGCCCTGGACCGTGAGCGACCCTTCCGCCACGCCCGCCGCGATGGCGTGCGACAGCCGTTCGATGATCCCCGCGGTGCCGCCCTTGAGGGCGAGGCGCATCGCCTCGGACAGGTCCGAGACTTCCGCGGCAAGCTTCACCGCGAGGCACTTGCGCTGGTAGTCGATGCTCCCCTGCGTCGCCTGCCACTTGCGCCAGTAGTTCATCAGGCGCTCGGCCTGGTTCAGGCCCGGTTCGGCGAGCGTCGCGTCGAGGTCGGCGAGGTAGGCTTCGAAGTAGTCCGCCAAGAGGGCCTCGCCAAAGGCCTCCTTGGAGCCGAAGTAATGGTAGAACGATCCCTTCGGCACGCCGGCGGTGGTCAGGATCTCGTTGAGGCCGACCCCGGAGAACCCCTTCGCGCCGACGAGGCCGTAGGCGGTGTCGAGGATTTCTTGGCGGGTGTCGGTGTGTGCGGCGTCGCGTGGCATGACGGTAAGATAGGCCGAATTAGACCGGTCGTCTAGAGGCAGCTTTCATTTTTTATGGCAAAGGGCTCGCGAAGGGCTCGGCAGGCGGCCTCGCAGGCGCCGCCTGCCTCGGTCGAAACCCGGCCGTGCGGCTCGCCGCTACCGCTTTCCGGGTGTCGCCGTCGGCCATTCGACGATCCGGTCCGGGAGTTCGTCGTCGGTGAACTCCTCCTCGTTGCCGGCCATCCGGCCGCGGATCGAGATGCCGGCGTCGTGGACGCTGTTGCGCGAGCCCGAGATCAGGTGGTGCCAGTCGTACAGCGGCTCGCCGTCGCGGATCAGGCGGTAGGCGCAGGTGGGCGGCAGCCACGGGATCGTGCGCACCGCCTCGGGGGTGAGCCGGACGCAATCCGGCACCCGGACCTGGCGCTTGGCGTAGTCGCGGCAGCGGCAGGCATGGCCGTCGAGCAGGGTGCAGCCGACGTCGGTGTGGTGGACCTCGCCGGTGTCGTCGTCCTCGAGCTTCAAGAGGCAGCAGCGGCCGCAGCCGTCGCACAGGCTCTCCCACTCGGCCGGCGTCATCGCTTCGAGGGTCTTCTCCCGCCAGAACGGCAGGGCGGCGCCCGCGGGGGCGGGCTTGGGGTTCCCCATCGGGAACACCTCTCACGTGACAGGGGCTGAAGCGCCCCCTGTGCCGCAAGGCGGGCGCGGGTGCAACCCGGCCGCGACCCGGCCACCGGGGCGCCCCAATCCGCCATCAAGGTTGACGCGACCTTTCTCCGGCGCCCGCCGGACCCATCGCCGCGCAGGCCGCGTTCCATCTCGCGAAAGGCCCCGCGGCTTGGTAGAGAGGGGTACGGTCCCCTCGTCCGCGGGTCCGTCGAGGCGTCTCAAGGAGCCGGAACCCCGTCGTGCGCCTGCCGAACGTCTCCCGCCTCCTCACCCGCATCAAGCACGCGTCGCTGGCCTTCGACGCCTGGGTCAACGCGGGCCTGTACGACAGCGGCGTCTCCGGCGGCGCGGTCTACGGCCGCTTCCAGGAGCGGATGAAGGTCTTCGCCTTCCGCGGCTGGAAGCGGGTGGCCCTCGACCTGACGAGCGAGGGCGTGACCCTCGGCACGGGGGCTGCGATCCTGATGCTCGCGCTGGCGCAGCCGGCCTTCAACCTCACCAGCGACAACTGGCTCAAGGCCCAGGACCTCGCGGTCACCTTCCTCGACCGCTACGGCACCGAGGTCGGGCGGCGCGGGATCAAGCACGACGACTCGCTCAAGCTCGACGAATTCCCCGATATCATGATCAAGGCCCTGGTCTCGACCGAGGACCGGCGCTTCTACGAGCATTGGGGCATCGACCCGATCGGCACGCTGCGCGCGCTCGTCAACAACTCACGCGGCGGCGGCAGCACCCAGGGCGGCTCCTCGATCACCCAGCAGCTCGCCAAGAACCTGTTCCTCACCAACGAGCGCTCGCTGGAGCGCAAGGTGAACGAGGCGTTCCTGGCCCTGTGGCTCGAGAGCCACCTGACGAAGAACGAGATCCTCAAGCTCTACCTCGACCGCGCCTACATGGGCGGCGGCACCTTCGGCGCGGTGGCGGCGGCGGATTACTATTTCGGCAAGCCGCTCAAGGACATCAGCCTGGCCGAGGCCGCGATGCTGGCCGGCCTGTTCAAGGCGCCGAGCAAGTACGCGCCGAGCGTCAACCTGCCGGCGGCCCGCGCGCGCGCCGTCGACGTGCTGCACAACATGGTCGAGGCCGGCTTCGTCACCGAAGGGCAGATCCAGACGGCTTTGCGCAACCCGGCGACGCCGGTGACGCGCACCCGCGACATCACCGCCGACTACTACCTCGACTGGGCCTTCGGCGAGATCAAGGCCATGGCGGATGCGGGCAAGTTCAAGAACGACCGGGTGCTGACGGTGAAGACGCCGCTCGACCTCGGCATCCAGAAGCGCGCCGACCAGGTGGTGGCCGACATCCTGCGCAAGTCCGGCGAGGCCTACGACGTCGACGAGGCGGCGATGGTGATCCTCGATCCCGACGGGGCGCTGCGCGCCATGGTCGGCGGCGCCGACTACGGCGAGAGCCAGTTCAACCGCGCCACCGACGCGTTGCGCCAGCCCGGCTCGTCGTTCAAGCCCTACGTCTACGCGGCGGCGCTCAACTCCGGCCTGTTCCGGCCCGACACGGTGGTCGTCGACAGCCCCGTCTGCCTCGGCAACTGGTGCCCGCAGAATTACGGCCGCTCCTATTCCGGGCGCCAGCCGATGTGGCTCGCGGTGGCGAAATCGATCAACACCATCCCGATCAAGGTCTCGATCGCCATCGGCAAGGGCCTCGGGATCAAGGGCGACTTCCAGGCCGCGAAGGCGGGGCGCGCCAAGATCATCGACACGGCCCACCGCATGGGCATCACCACGCCGCTGGTCGACTCGGTGTCGCTGCCGATCGGCTCGGCCGAGGTCACGGTGATCGACCAGGCCGCCGCCTACGCGGTGTTCGCCAACGGCGGGCGCAAGGCCAAGCCCTACGCGGCGTCCGAGGTGAAGAATTCGAGCGGCGAGGTGATCTACCGCCACGACGACGAGAAGCCCGAGCAGGTGCTCTCGACCCAGGTCGTCGCCGACATGAACTACATGCTGAACAAGGTGGTCGAGGAGGGCACCGGCCGCCGCGCGCAGCTGGAAGGCATGAAGGTCGCGGGCAAGTCCGGCACCACGAACGCCTACCGCGACGCGTGGTTCGTCGGCTACACCGGCAACTACGTCGCCGCGGTCTGGTTCGGCAACGACGACCACACCTCGACCAACAAGATGACCGGCGGCTCGCTGCCCGCCACCGCCTGGCACGACGTGCTGGAGGTCGCCCACCAGGGCATCGAGCTAAAACCGCTGCCGGGGCTCAAGGCCCCGAACGCCGCCGCCGCCCAGGCCGCCGCCTCGACCCCCACCGACCCGGCCGCCACCAGCTACGGCAAGCTCTCGCGCCGCAGCTTCGAGGTGATCGGCGGCCTGAACGGCCTGTTCCGCACCGTCGAGCGGGCGCGGCCCGAGGCCGGCGAGGCC
>NZ_VRUT01000261.1:0-4005 GCF_008039465.1 Methylobacterium sp. WL120
GCCCCGGCCGCCCCCGCACCGGCCGCGCGCCGCAGCCGCAAAACCGTCGAGGCCTGATCGGCCGGCATCCGGGTTTTTGGACCCGCGCGTCGGGCCAAACTGTCCGCGCGTTCTTCCCTCCCCCCTCTGCGGGGGAGGGTGGCGGCTTCACCGGCTATGATGCGCAGTTCGTTCGCCCCCGCCTGAGGACATCCACAGCTTTTCCACGCCGCCGCCCGGCGGATTCAGGGATCGGGCATCGGCCGGTGCGATGGCTGTCGGCGTGGAGCCGGCCGGTGGGGCCGGCCGCGTGAGGCGTCGTTCATGCCCGGCCAGCCCAGCCTCGTCGCCCGCCTGTTCTGGATCGCGGTGGCCGGCGGCGGCCTGTCCCTCTGGTACGGGCGCGCCGGCATCGCGGCCTCGGGCGCAGGCCTCGGCCTCGTCCTGCTGCGCCATCTCGGGCGGCCGGGGCGCTTCCGCGCCCGCGTGCGCAAGGTGGCCCGCCGCCATGCCCGGACGCTGGCCCTGCGCCGGCGGCAGGAAAGCTTCGTCGACGCCTACGGCAACCGCATCCTCGACGGCTGGCTGCGCGAGCGCGACTACTTCGTCGCGCGCACCCTCGTGCCGGACCTGACCGCCCGCGGCTTCGCCGACCTGTGCGAAGCGAGGCCCGACACGATCCGCGCGATCGTCGAGGCGGTGACCGACGCGGTGGACCTCCCCGAGGAGGACGCGGCGCCGGAGGACGGCATCCCCTACGAGCGGTTCTGCGCCGGGCGGCTGGAACGCGGCGGCTGGCGCACGCACGCCACGCCGGCGAGCGGCGACCAGGGCGCCGACATCGTCGCCGAGCAGGGCGCGACCCGCCTCGTGGTCCAGTGCAAGCGCTACGGCCGGCCGGTCGGCAACGCCGCCGTGCAGGAGGCGACCGCCGCCGCCCGCTACTGGTCGGGCGACATGGCCGCCGTGGTCTCGAACGCCGGCTTCACCCCCGCCGCCCGCAAGCTCGCCGCCGCCACCGGCGTGCTGCTGCTGCATCACGACGACCTCGACGAATTGCGCCCGATCCGGGCCGTCCGCTCCGTGCAGGCGTGACGCCACTTCCCTCCCCCGCAGAGGGGGGAGGGAAGAACGCGTCGAGCCCCGCCTAGAACAGCCCGTCGATCTGCCCGTTCTCGTCCAGCCGGATCGTGTCGGCGGCTGGCACCCGCGGCAGGCCCGGCATGGTCATGATCTCTCCGCAGATCACCACGACGAAGCCGGCGCCGGCGGAGAGGCGCACGTCGCGTACCGCCACCACGTGGCCGTCGGGGGCGCCGATCAGGGTCGGATCGGTCGAGAACGAGTACTGCGTCTTGGCCATGCAGACCGGCAGGTGGCCGTAGCCGTCCTTCTCGAAGGTGGCGAGCTTGCCCGCCGCCTTGGACTCGATCTGGATGTCGGCTGCGCCGTAGAGCTTGGTCGCGATCGCCTTGACCTTGTCCGACAGCTTGGCCTCGGCCTCGTAGGTGTAGGTGATGGGCTTGGGCGCGCCCTGCGACAGGTTCACCACCGCGTGGGCCAGGGCCTCGGCGCCGGCGCCGCCCTCCGCCCAGTGCTTGCAGGTGATCGCCTCGACGTCGAGCTTTTCGCGGCAGAGGTCGCGGAGCTTGGCGTGCTCGGCGTCGGTGTCGGCATAGAAGTGGTTGACCGCGACCACCACCGGCAGTCCGAAGCCGCGGACGTTGGTGACGTGCCGGGCGAGGTTGGCAAAACCCTTCTCCAGGGCGTCGACGTTCTCGGACCCGAGGTCCTTCTTGTTGACGCCGCCGTGCATCTTCAGCGCGCGCACCGTCGCGACGATGACGACGGCCGACGGCGACAAGCCCGCCTGCCGGCACTTGATGTCCAAGAACTTCTCCGCACCGAGGTCGGCGCCGAAGCCGGCTTCCGTCACGGTGTAGTCGGCGAGCCGGAGGCCGGCGCGGGTAGCGATCACCGAGTTGCAGCCGTGGGCGATGTTGGCGAACGGGCCGCCGTGGATCAGCGCCGGGTTGCCCTCCAGCGTCTGCACCAGGTTAGGCTGCAGCGCATCCTTCAGCAGCACGGTCATCGCGCCGGTGGCCTTCACGTCCTTGAGGGTCACGAGCTTGCGGTCGCGGGTCTCAGCGATGACGATGCGGCCCAGCCGCTCCTCGAGGTCGGCGAGGTCCTTGGCGAGGCAGAACACCGCCATGACCTCGGAGGCCACGGTGATGTCGAAGCCGTCCTCACGCGGGAAGCCGTTGGCGACGCCGCCGAGGGACTGGGTGATGGCGCGCAGCGCCCGGTCGTTCATGTCGACGACACGGCGCCAGTGGATGCGGCGCACGTCGATGTTGAGCTCGTTCGCCCAGTAGACGTGGTTGTCGATGAGCGCCGCGGCGAGCGAGTGGGCCGAGGTGATGGCGTGGAAGTCGCCGGTGAAGTGCAGGTTGATCTGCTCCATCGGCACGACCTGCGCCTTGCCGCCGCCGGCCGCCCCGCCCTTCATGCCGAAGCAGGGGCCGAGCGAGGGCTCGCGCAGGCAGATCATGGTCTTCTGGCCGATGCGGTTCAGCGCGTCGCCGAGGCCCACCGTGGTCGTGGTCTTGCCCTCGCCCGCCGGCGTCGGCGAAATCGCGGTGACGAGGATCAGCTTGCCCTCGGGCCGCCCCTCCAGCCCGGCGATGAAGCCGTGGTCGAGCTTGGCGATGTGCTTCCCGTAATTGTGGAGCGCGTCGTCGGGGATGCCGAGCTTCTCGGCGACCTGCGCGATCGGCTTCAGCGTCGCCGCGCGGGCGATCTCGATGTCTGAGGGCATGGTTTCCTCAACCTTTGGCACGAGGGCTTCGTGTGGCGTCCGGTTTGTCCGTGACGTCCGGTCCGCCGGCATTTGCCGTGCGGCGGGCGCCAGACCAAGCGCAACGCCCGGTCGATTCCGCCATTTTGCGTCAGTCGAGGTCGAAAAGCGCGTCGAAATTATTCGTTGTGCCGACAAATTCGATTTGCCGGCGCGGGCCGTCGCACGGGCTTGCCGACAGGGCGGACGCCTTGATCGGGCGGAGGCCGCGTCAGCCGGTCATCCCGGTGGCGGTGTAGCCGGCCTTGGTCAGCGCCTCGGCGAGGACGAGGCTCTGGGCGGTGGTGCGGATCGCGACCCGCTCGTGCGCCCGGTCGACCTCGACCTCGGCCGCCGGATCGATCCGCTGCACGACCCGGCGCACCGAGGCCTCGCAGCCGCCGCAGGTCATGCCCTCGACCCGCATCAGAAGTTCGCCTTGCGCGTCCATGTCGTTCCTCCATCACTTCGCCTGCCCCCGATCTCGGGCGTTGGACCGGGTGCGGCAAGGGGGTGGCAAGGGGGTGGCAAGCGGGCCTCGGAGACGGCCGAGGGGATGTCACACTCGCGGAAAACCGCCGTGCTTGGGCACCTCGGCGCTTGCGGCCCCGCGGCCCCTCGGCGACAAACGGAGGCTCGGCTCCGCAAGCGATGCAGGCCGGGCCCTCACATGATTCCAGGCAAGAAGGCACGCGTGGCGAACCGACCCACAGTCCGGAGATTCGGCCGGCATGCGGGCCTGTGGTCGACGGGGCTGCTCGGCCTCGTGGTGCTCGCGCCGCTGGCGGCCCTGATGCCGACGGCCGGCGCGCTCGCGCTCGCGGGGTTTGCGGCGTTGGGCGCCCTCGTCGCCCACGCCCGCGCGAGCGGGCTGGCGGCGCGCTGCGACAAGCTCTCGGCCGAGCTCGACACACTGTCGAAACGCCTGCTCCGCACCGAGGCCGCCGGCCGGGCCGACGCGGCGCAGGACGGGCTGCCCCGCGAGGTCGAGGAGCTCACCGTCGAGATCGGCCTCTTAAGCGGCATCGTGCGCGACCTCGCCGCCGTGGTCGGCACGCAGGACAGCGAGGTCGCCCGCCTGAAGCAGCAGGCCGCCGCACTCGCCGCCTCGAAGCCGCAGCCCGCCCCCGAGCCGCCCATCCCTGCGCCGCAACCTGCCGCGCCGCCGCCAGCCGCGGTGCAGCCAC
>NZ_VRUT01000262.1:0-3947 GCF_008039465.1 Methylobacterium sp. WL120
TGGTCCTCGTCCACGAGAACGAGGCGGTGTACCTGCCGATCGGCTCGATGCACCGGCTGGCCAACCCCGGCAAGATCCCCCTCGAGCTGATCGAGGTCCAGGTCGGCTCCTACACCGGCGAGGACGATATCATCCGCATCGAAGACATCTACGGACGATGAATCAAACAATGAATTATTTAGATGTTTGGTCCCGCCGTCTGATGATAAATCTGATGCCATATCGATGGACGCGCTACGAGACAGGTTCTTCACGTCAGCGCTACAACGACTGAGATGGTCCGTCGGGCAATCCAATCTCGTAAAGAGAGCGTGAGAGCCGCCGCGAAGCACTACGGGATCAGCCCGACCACTAAGCAGAAGTGGCGTTCACGCTCGATCAGCACCGATGCGCGGATGGGACTGAAGAAACCTCACGCCACGGTGCTGAGCCTGGAGCACGAGGCGATCATCGGCGCCTTTCGCCGGCACACCCTGTTGCCACTGGATGACTGCCTCTACGCGCTTCAGCCCAGCATCCCTCACCTAACCTGCTTGTCGCTGCACCGCTGTCTGCAACGGCACGGCATCAGTCGTCTGCCGGACGTCGACGGCGACAAGCCCAAACGGTCGCGCTTCAAAGCCTACCCGATCGGCTACTTCCACATCGAGATCGCACAGGTCAGCACCGAACAAGGCAAGCTCCATCTGTACGTTGCCATCGACCGTACGAGCAGGTTCGTCTTCGTCCAACTTCTCGAGAAGGCGAATCAACGGATTTCGGCAGCCTTTTTATGCGATCTGGTCGCGGCCGCGCCCTACACAATTCACACGATCCCGACCGACAATGGCATTCAGTTTACCGACAACAAGCCAGTAAAACCTGGGGCCGAGGCCAAGGTGATTGCCTATTGGGCCGAGCGCAATGAGCTGCGCTTGTACCGCTGGCACTCGTTCGAATGGGCCTGCGAGCAGACCAAAATCGAGCATCGCTTGACCAAACCACACGGCCCGTGGACGAACGGCTAGGTTGAGCGGATGAACCGGACCAGCAAGGACGCCACGGTTAAGCGTTACCATTACACCGACCACGACGAGCTGCGTCGTCACCTGCAACTGTTCGTGGAGACCTACAATTGCTGGCGCCATTTGAAGACCCTGCGAGGCCTTACGCCATACGAATTTATCTGCCAAACCTGGACGACAGAGCCCGAACGCTTCAAGCTCGAACCGTCACACCATATGCCACGACTAAACATCTGAAGGGATTACGTGATATTAAATTTTTCAAGTAGCAGTAAAACTTGATCTTTTACCCTCCAAAACATAGACGACCACCTCCTCCTGCCGCAATTGTCATCTGACTGAAATCGCTTCAAAATCGCTCAGAAACGCTGATGATTGCATTTACAATTTTGGCGCGCAAATTCCCATAAAATCATGAGTGACTTATGAACTTACCGAACAGTCATATTGAAAATGCCATCAATGAGATGTTAATAGTTATTCCTTCGATTAATGGGGGACAATTACTTTTCAGAATGTTTAGCTCAATGCGTAATGTACTGCATCGGATAGTCGTCTTAGATCAAGGGAGTACGGACGATACCGATGTAGTTTGCAGTGAGTTTGGCGTGGAAATTATCCAACTAGGCACACCTCGAACTTACACGCAAGCTTGCAATATTGGAATGAGTCTCGCGAAGGAACGAGATTGCCGATATCTCGTTGCGGCAAATAACGACATTAGACTTATTACGGACGTCTGCCGCCAGCTTCTTCGAGAGATGCTGCGCGATGACAATCTCGCCATCGTCGCCCCGGCGCAGATGGTCGTGGATGAAGTTGCAGGCGAGCGAACGATGACCTACCGAGTTAAATGGAATCTCACTGATGTAAGCTTTTCTCATGACCATACGGCTCCTGACCGACGTATTAAACGGCTCGAAGCAGATTTTTGTGAGCTTACTTTCGCTCTTATTCGCATTAGAGCTGCAGATGAGGTAGGTTTTTTAGACGATGACTTCGGCTTTTACTACGAAGATGCAGACTTTTGTTTCCGACTGCGTGAGGCTGGTTACGCAAGCGCTTATATACCTGAAGCACAAATTGAGCACTTCACAAGCTCGACTTTCTCAGGTGATCTCGCCCCTCGGAGAAAGAAGTACCTCCACAATAATAAATTCTTGTTTGCGAAGAAACACCTCGGCTATGGAGTCAATCATGCAGATCACGGTACGACTGGTTCGACTTCCTGGGAGGTCATGAATCGTCATCTACACCATACATTGCGTTTGAACGGTCTTCTTGACTCGACTAAGCCAGAACTAATCTTTGCTCATCCCGGTACAGAGCCTTTTAACTACCTCTATACTGCTTGGGAGACGACCCGACTCCCCCTTGGCTGGGCCGAAGCGGCGCGGCGCTACAAGAAGGTCATGACAGCGTCACGGTGGATAAAGGCGGTCTTTGAGGCTGAGGGCGTACCGGACGTGACGTGGGTGCCGCCCGGAGTTGAGACAGACGTTTTCACCCCTTGGGGTCTGCGCGACCGCCCGTTCAATGAAACGACATTCCTGTGGTTTGCCCGCAATCAGCACCGTAAGGGGCTCGACGTTATACGTGCGGCCTGGACCGCGCTGCGCATGCAACGCCCTAACGTGCAACTCATCATCATGGGACAAGACGTCCTTGACGTCTTCGGACTTCGCGCGGAAGCCACACAGGTGGGCAACCTTCGCATGGCGCGCATCACGGATGCCAACGTAAGCGTCTGGGAAATGGTGGACTCTCTTTCTGATGCAGAGATCGCCCAAATTTATCGTGGTGTTGACTACTACGTGTCGACTGCTCGATCGGAGGGATTTGGCTTCTCAACCGCGGAAGCAATGGCCTGCGGAACAATACCAATTTTTGGCCGCTATGGTGGCAGCACTGATTTGGCGTGCGAGGGTGCGCTCCTCTTTTCAGGACAACCTGTCCTAGCAGATTACAGGGACAAGGGCTTTGGAGATGTCGGCTATTGGTGGGAACCCGACGCGGCCGAGATCCTGGAACGACTTAACGAGGCTTGTTCGATGGATGCGGAATCATATTCCGGGCATTCGCAGGTTTGTCGCAAACACATTACGGCTGGATTCACGTGGCGGCACACTGCCTTTACGATGCGTGCGGCGCTTAAAGGTTCACAATATCAGCGTGAAGTCGTTCCAGTAAATACAGACACGGGACATGACGCCACGCATAATGAAATTATTGGCTTTGCTTCACATCTAGAGACTATTAATCAAACATCAAAACCAGGTATTTTGGATCGATATTTTGCGTTAGGTCGTAAACGCAAGGGGATTCAAATCTCAAAATATTTTAGCTCTTTTGACAAAGAATACTATATCAGAAACAATCCGGACGTATTCCTCGACGGGCAAGACCCTCTTGAGCATTTTATTAGAATTGGGTGGAAAGAAAGCCATCGAAAGCCTTCGAAATATTTTGATACACGCCAGTATATTGCTGCAAATCCACAAGTGCGACGGGCGCTGTTGCGCGGGGAGCGCGTCTTAAAAGGTTTTAAATCACCAATCCCTCTTGATAGAACTCCTGCAAAGACCGGCGTTCTCTTTATCGGCTATGTTGAAGCTAGCCTCGGACTTGGTGAGTCACTTCGCAATTTGATATCATCCGTCGCGCGGGAGCCCTTTCCATTTGCAATCTATCCCTACAACGTGCTTGTAGAAGACCGCTTCTCCGGGCATTTCATGCCTGAGCGCTATGATCTTGAGAGCAGATACCGCGTCAACGTCTTCGAAGCCGCTGCCGACCAGCTACCAGCTTTCTATAAAAAATTTCACCAAATAATTAAAAAAAAAAGACTTGGTCGATTCGTTGACCGGACGGTTGGGCAGCGGATGCCTGACGGGAGCGTTCAAAGCTTCCTCCTCTCGCTGAAGCTGACTTCGTAGAGTTCGG